>DASXTD010000420.1:0-3455 GCA_036505655.1 Chloroflexota bacterium | reverse complement strand
GGTCGGGCGAGATAGCCGTCCACGTAGTCGCCGCCCGGTGCCAGGTAGCCGCAATGAAGAGAAACGATGCGCTCGCTTGCAGCACTCACGGTTCGGCCTCCCTCCTGCGTTGAGTTACGCCGGTCTGGCCTTCGAAATAAGCTTTTGTTCGAGCGGCTGCATTGTAATGGGGCCACAATCTCTTTTCCCGTTCCCGGGCTGGAAGGCCGCCTGGATCCCGGCGCTCTCCTGGGAGCGGACCGCCTACGGCTCTACAATCGGAGCTGCTCATCCGGCGAGGCGCAAGCGAAGCTTTCGGAGGATCAACCATGGCCAACAGTGACGAATACGAAGTCGACGTGCGCGACGTGGAGTACCAGCGGCAGGGCGGTAAGAGCTGGTTGGCCCGCATCTATCAGCCCC
The DNA here is from genome assembly GCA_036505655.1 of Chloroflexota bacterium. GTDB lineage: Bacteria > Chloroflexota > UBA6077 > UBA6077 > SHYK01 > DASXTD01. The sequence goes on along the minus strand of DASXTD010000420.1, from coordinate 3,053 downwards.
AGGGCGTAGGCCCGTTTCCCAGCATGATCGATATCCATGGCGGCGCCTGGCATAACGGCGATCGCATGAACAACGTGGAGATCGACGGGGCACTGGCCGCCCGTGGCATCCTGGTGGCAGCCCTTGACTTCCGCCAGCCGCCGGCTGACGACGGATATCCCGCTTCAGTGTCCGACGTCAATCTGGGCGTCCGCTGGCTCAAGGCACACGCGGCCGAGCTGTGCGGAACCACATCGGTGGGCGTGATCGGCAACTCCAGCGGGGGGCACCTGGCCGTGCTCAGTGCGCTTCGTCCTCACGATTCTCGTTACGCTGCGCTGCCACTGGCGAGCCATCCGGACATCGACGCTCGCTTGTCGTACGTGGTGGCTTGCTGGCCCGTGATCGATCCGTTGTTCCGCTATCGTTTCGCGCAGCAGAACAATCGGCAAGAGCTCGTCTCGGCCCACCTGGAATATTGGGTTACTGAAGAAGCGATGGCCGAGGGGAACCCTCAAACGGCCATCGAGCACGACACCCAGATCGACATGCCACCCATGCTGTTCATCTTGAAAAAGGACGACAAGAACCACCCGCAGGAGATGCAGGAGCGGTTCATTGCTTCGTATCACCAGCGCGGCGGTCCGCTCGATATGCAGATGTTCGACGGCCTGCCCGAGCACCGGTGGGCCGACGCGGCCGAGCTACCCGAGGCGATCCGGGCCGTAGACACGATCACTGAGTTCGTGCAGCGGCATTCTCTGGCGCCTGCTTCGGCCTAACTGGGCGCGCCCTCCGAGGCAGCGTCGGCGGGGAGCAGGCCGTGCTGGGACAAGAAGCGTAAGCAGAGCGCGTCCCATTCCCAAGGCCGCTCCATGTTGCAGGCGTGGCCTGCGCCCTCCATGGTGATGAGCTCAGCCCCGGCGATGCGTTCCTGGAGCGCGAACGCGCGCTGATGAGCGTTGTCTAGACTGCCCGTGATGATCACTGTGGGCGCCTTCACTCCCGATTGCAGCCACTCAGGATCGGGCTCGCCCAGCGCGCGAAACTGCTCAATGATGGTCGCGGCGTCAGCCCACGGATTGCGCTCGGTGAAGATGTCCGCGAAGTAGCGGGCCATATCGGTCTGGCGAAACTCGGGGCTGAAATCGGCGAAAGTGTGCTCGTGGCGAAAGGCGACGCCGTGCTCCGAGTAGTTGGCGATGCGGCGCGGCGCCATGTCCTTGGGTCCCGCCGTAAAGCCTGCCCCAGATAGCAGAACCGCCAAGGTTTGAGCCGGCCGCTGGTTCGCCATATGCAGCACCACCGTTGATCCGACCGAGATGCCGGCCACAATCGTTGGCTCATCGGTCACTTCATCCACAGCCTCCCAGCAGGCCTGAGCGACGTCGGTCATGGTCAAGCCGGGCCGAGCTGTGGGCGAGCGGCCGTAACCTGGCAGATCGATTCCGATGCAGCGAAACCAGGTCGCGAAGTGGGCCATCTGGTAGATCCAACAGGTGTGGTCCATCGGATTGGGGTGGACGAATGCGATCGGAATGCCCTGCTTGCCCAATTGCTCCCAGTGAAGCGGCCCATTGATGTGGTCAGCCATGGTCGTTTTCTTTAACGGATTTCACTCTTCCACCTCTCGGTCATTGCAACCCGATTCCGCTGCGCTCATTGCTAGCCGACGAACACTTTGCCCAGCCACTGCTCCAGCGGCGCCACGGCCCGGAACCGGTCCAGGCAGAAATCGACGAAATGTGGCGAATGCGCTTCGGGCGGGACGGGCATGCTGATGCCGGCGTGCAGCGCGCCGTAGAGAAGCATGTCCGCGGTGGCGGGATCCTTCGGCTCGTACCCGCGCGGCGTCTGCTTATAGCTCTTCCCGCCTACGTCATATCCCGCTGCTCGCGCTCCCTCCACCACTTTCAGCAGACCGGGCCCCGTCTTCGGATCGACCGCCGCCGAGCGGTACTTGTCCAGCATCGGCTTGTCGAACCCGTGCTTGCCGGCCCCCAGAACGAGCTGATCGGGATCGAGCGAAAAGTAGAAGCCGGGGGACTCCATGGATCGGCGCGGACCGCCCTCCCAGAACCACAAGCCGAACCAGCTTTTGTAGGGAGACTTGTCCTTGCTGAAGCGAATATCGCGCGAGATGCGCATGATGGAGCCGTTGAATCGAGGATCAGCCTGGATGTTGGGCGAGATCTGGTCCTGGAGCTTCTGGCCGAGATCGACCACCAGGTCTTTCGCCGGCTCCAATAGGCACTCTTCGTAGTCATCACGGTGCGCTTCGAACCACGCTTTGTTGTTATTCGCGGCGAGGCCGCGGAGGAACTCTAACCCGGCCGGCGGAAAGCCTTCGAACATCGCGTGCTCCCCCATTCGTGGTGGCGGCTGGTGCTGACGGAGTTATTCAGAAGTGTCATGGTACCTTTTGGACCTTGGGGACACCCCCAGACCTTCTTGGAGCTGGGGGACAACCCCCAGACCCCCGGGGGTAAGCATCACAGGTTGAAGTATTTGGCCTCGGGATGGTGGCAGATGATGGCGGTGGTGGACTGCTCCGGCTCGATCTGCCAGTTCTCGGTGAGCTTGCAGCCGATGCGCTCGGGCTGCAGGAGATGGAAGAGCTTCTCCTCGTCCTCGAGGTTTGGGCAGGCGGGGTACCCGAAGCTGTAGCGCCCACCGCGGAACTTCTGCGCGAACAGCTCGCGGAGCGTCGGCGCATCGTCGCCGTCGATGCCCATCTCCTGGCGCATGCGCTGGTGCCACAGCTCGGCGAGCGCCTCCGCACATTGCACGCTCAAGCCGTGCAGGTACAGGTACTCGGTGTACTGGTTTGTCTCGAACAGCGCGCGCGTGCGGCGGGTCGCCTCAGCCCCCATGGTGACACAGAAGGCGCCGAGCACGTCCTTCTCGCCCGAGCCCACCGGCCGGAAGTAGTCGGCAATGCAGAGTCGGCGCTTGCCCTGCTGGCGCGGAAACGTGAAGCGCTCGACCTCGCGCTCGGGGTCGGCCGGGTCGTAGACGATGACGTCGTCGCCCTCGGAGCTGGCGGGAAAGTACCCATAGACAAGCTTCGGCTG
>DASXTD010000419.1:0-4979 GCA_036505655.1 Chloroflexota bacterium | reverse complement strand
GGGCTCGTCCGCAAGCAGGTGCACAAGAGCGGCTACGTGGAAATCGACCTGATGATCTTCCCGCAGACCCAGCGCCTGTTGAACCATTTCTCAGTCAAAGTGCCCATCGACGACACTCACACCAGGAACTTCCGCGTGTTCGTCGACCTCATGCTGGACGGAAATGGCGCTCAGCACGACGGCATCGATTACTGGATTGAGTCCACCGCTGAAGGGAAGACGCCCGCCGAAGCCACCCATCCCTTTGCTCACTATCGCATGGACATGCTGCGCTTCCAGGACTTCATGGTGCTCGAAACCCAGGGTCCGGTCGCGGATCGGCCGCACGAGCATCTGGGCACGTCGGATCGGGGGGTTGTCCTACTCCGCGACCTCTTGAAACACGAGATCGAGAAGGTTCAGCGGGGGCTCGATCCCATCGGCGTGATTCGCGACCCCGAACACGACATCATTAACACCCACACCGAGACCCTCCACGACGAGCGTCGAGCTCGTTGGCCCCAGCCCCAGGGGATCCGAATGTATTCGGAACCCTCTCCCGTAGCGGTTTTTTAGCCAGCATCATCGGTTGGGACGCCGACGGATCGCGCCTGGGGGCTTGGGGGCGGAGCTCCCGAACAAAATGGGCGGGCGGGTGGGCCTACCTATTTATGTCCCAGGCGTAGACGTTCCAGGTCGCCAGTGGGTATTGGTTGTAGCGGCCGGTGCGGCCCTCAGGGCCGGTCACTCCCTTGCGAATGGTCAGCGTCTCCACGTTCCAATACAACGGCATAAGCTGGAGGTCTCGGAGCACTCGCTCCATGATCTGCCGCGTGATCTGGGCGCGCTCGTCATCCGGGATGGTGATCTGCAGCCGATCGACCAGGTCATTGACTTCGGTGTTGTTGTAGCCGCCCCGGGGCGCGCCAAGGGGCGCCGTGCGGGTGGGCTCGCGGTAGCGGAGCTGCGCGTTCTCGAATTCGGCGGTCACCGTGCGCGCTGAGATACTGATGCCCGGGAACGAGGCTCGAGCTGCGCTGTCGTCCAGGAGTGAGGCGGGGAGGATGTATTGCTCCGCCGCGATCCCGACCGAACGCAGGCTGTCGGCCACGATCGAGTTCTCCTTCTCGTTGCCGCCGCCATTTGTATTCCAGACCAGCGTTTCGAACCGCTCACCTGCGGCCGGGTTGGCCATGATGCCATCGGCACCTCGGCGAAATCCTGCTTGTTGCAGGAGCCGGACCGACGCGGCACGATCGAAGGAGTACGTGGGGATGGTGCCCTTGAACACCGTGGCGCGCAGCGGATCATTGGGCAACAGCCAGCTGTCCGCGCCCTGGGCTCCGGTGGGGATGATGGCATCTGCCAACGACTGCCGATCGATACTTCGGTAGAGTGCCTCGCGCACCCTCCGATCAGAAAGCGCCTTCGGCTTCTGCAAATCCGGGCGCCATTGGACCTCCACGAATCGCAATCGACCGTCCGGATAGATCAGCACTCGGTTGCCTGTGTCCGGCGCTGCCCAGGAACGCCGCAGATCAACGACCGCTTCCTGGAGGAGTCCGAGCGGCAGATAAACGTCGATCGCGTCCGCCAGGATATTGGCCAACAGTGTGTTGGGGTCGCGCATGAAGCGGACGACGATCGTATCGACCTTTGGCTTGCCCAGGTAGAAGGCGTCAAACGACTGGAACTTCAGCTGCGCTCCTTGCGTCCAATCCGCGATGCGATACGGGCCCAGGCCGATAAATTCGGTGCTCCAGGCCGGCGAGCTGATGAACCGCTCATGGTCAGCCTGGTAGACGCTCTCGAAGCGAGCGCGCTGCAGCGGGTTGATCTGGCCCCGGGTTAGACCGTTCGCGAACGGAAACGTTTGCGACCAGTCGAGAACGAGCGTGTTGTCGTCGATCGCGCTTGCCTGGCTGATGTAGCGGATCGGCACCAGCGCGACGTTGGGCATGGTTGGATCGTGGTCTACCTCCCAGCCGAACACCCAATCGTCTGCCACCATGGCCGCACCGTCGTGCCAGCGCACGTTGGTACGGAGCTGAAACGCGGTCTGCATGGTTCCGTCTGAGCGGATGATCCAGCTGCCGTCTTCGAGCGATGGAAGCTCGGCTGCCACGTCGGGCTGAGGATGCGTCTGGCCGTCCAGTGTGGCCAGATACCGGTGGGCGATCTCCTCGATCTGCTGCGCCCCGCCTCCCGACGTATGGGTGTTGAACGGACCGAAGCCGACCGGTTCCTCGACGATCCCGATCACGATGCTTTTAGGCGCCGCCGGCAGCGGCTGCCCGGTCCCGCCGCCCGGCGCCTTCCCCGGCCCGGCGCATGCTATTAGTAAGACCGTGGCGAGCACCGGAAGTATCCATGAACGGCCGAGGCGTGCACTCCCTCCCCCCTCGCGGGGGAGGGTTGGGGAGAGGGGGTTTTTCATCAGCTCAGTCTACCCGCAGGGGGTACAGATCGAAGCCAGCCCGGATGCGATTCGCTTCGACCAACAGGTCCGTGTCAGCGGTCAGGAACCCTGACAGATTACCGGTGGTCAGACTGAGATACTCCGCGGCGTCGCTCACGCGTCCATGCGTCTCGGATAGCACGTCCAGAACGGCGGCAGCCGCGGGAAGATAGCGCGCGTCCCGCTGTCCAACTCGCAACCGGCCATTCCTACCGATGCAAATCCGGATAGCCTCAGGCACGCCATTTGTGGGCACTGGGTGACGGACGCGGAGGGCGAGCGCCTTGCGCAGGCGACGGAGCGCTCGAGCTCGATTCTCGATTTGGGAACGGCTCTCTTCGGCGATCACAATGATCCCCGTGGGGCCATGGCGCAGCCGCACCGCGGAGTCGGTCTTGTTGCGTTTCTGTCCGCCCGGACCCGAGGCCCGGTACCTATCCACCTCGCACTGGGCTAGCAAGGCCTGGTCGCTGAGCAACTGATCTGAGCTCACTGGCATCTCGCCAGTACCTTATCATCACGCACCGTACCTGCACTGCCGTCACCCCCGCGAAAGCGGGGGTCTACCCGTCCGTCTTACTGGTAGATTCCCGCTTCCGCGGGAATGACGGAGGAGGGATGAGGGAGGGACAGCATGAAGGAGCCAGTACTGAGGGTGGGTCTGGCGGGTGTAGGAAGCGTGTCCCGCACGATCCTACCCGAGATTGAGTCGATTCCCAATGTCAAGCTGGCCGCGGTGGCCGACGTTCGTCAGGAGCCGCTCGATCGTTGTCGCGAGAAGTATGGGGCGGAAGGGTTTACCAGCGTCGAGGCCATGTGCGAGAGCCCGGACATCGACGCGGTCTGGATTTGCACCCCCAACATGTTTCACGCCGAGCACGCTGTCCTGGCAGCCGAGCATGGCAAGCACGTCATTTGCGAGAAGCCGATGGCGGTGACGCTTGACCAGGCCAAGGGGATGGTCGAGGCAGTCGAGAGAAATAGCGTCCGCTACGTCCAGGGCCATTCCAAGATCTTTGACCCGCCCGTGCGCAAAATGCGCGAGGTGGTCTCGTCCGGTGATCTCGGCCGGGTGATCCAAATCAATACCTGGGAGTACAAGCCCTGGCTATCCGGCCAGCCTCGCTTGCCCTCCGAGGTCGATTCCAGCGTAGGTGGGGGCGTGCTGTATCGGCAGGGCCCCCACCAGATCGACATCGTACGCGGAATCGGCGGCGGCATGGTGAAGAGCCTGCGCGCGATCGCCGGCCGCTGGAATCCGTCCTTCCCCGAGGCCGAGGGAAACTACACCGCGTTTCTCGAATTCGAGGATGGAACCGCAGCGACCATGGTGTTCAACGGCTACGGCTACTTCGACATCACCGAGATGACCTGGGGCATTGGCGAGGGGGGCCAGCAAACCGGCCACCCGAACCAGCGTCGCCCGCGCCAGACAGCCGCGGTGGACACGACTACCAAATATGAGTTTGCCGCCGAACGGGCCGAGACCGAGCGTCGCCAGCGCGAAAATAGTGAGCGGCATCAGCCCTTCTTCGGGCTGACGCTGGTGAGCTGCGAGCGGGGAGACATCCGCCAATCAATGGATGGCCTGTATGTGTACACGGACGATGGACGCGAAGAGCTTTCGATTGACACTCGGGGCCACGGCCGGGGGGAGTTAGGCGAGCTGCGTGATGCCCTGAAAGAGGATCGCCCCACCTTTCCGAATCAGCGGTGGGGACTAGCGAGCCTGGAGGTCGCGCTCACGATCCTGGAGTCGTCACGTCAGCGGCGTGAGCTCCCGCTGGCGCTTCAGGTTCCGGTTCCGTTCTAGGCGCATTGCGACGTCCCTTCGGGGACAGAAGGCCCCAAAGTGACGCTTTTCGCTCTTGCACGGGGTGAGGGGAGCGGTTCGGGTTAAAACCCGGGTGGGTTGGTGTGGTCATGTCAGTGAGGATGGCCTACCACAGGTAGGCAGGGCACCAACGGTCCCGCTCACTAGCAGACATACTGCTTGAGGCCAGCGGCAGGCCGACGCGCTCGTCCGGCCCCTGGTTTCGGCCACTCGCTGGTCCGGCGACCGCGCTGCCGAGTTGGGCTCGGTTGCTCGAATGATGGGTGGCAGAGGCAGCGTGTCCATGAGCCAGCGCGAGTCTACCGGGCCGCCGCGTTCCCGCCAGCTTTTCGTGCATCATCTCAGAGGCCTCCATTGACGGCCCGTACTGACCCACATTTCGCAGGTCGATTCCCGGGCCGCTCCGCTACATTTGCCTTCGCCCATGCTCTATCAATCAGAACATTGCGATGACTAAGAAGTTACTGAGTGCAGGTCGAAAACGGGTGCGAAAAGGGTCACAGCCAGGTTCGAACGCCTGGTATCGACGCCTGCTCTTGGCGGCTGGCACGCTGGCTGCGGTGGCGTGCCTGGGTCTATTCGCCGCCGGCTGGTACTTTGCGGACGTCCTTCACCACGATGGCCTAATCGTGAATCGCCCCGTCCGCGGGCCGGACGTGCAAGTCGTCAAAGTCAGCGGAGACGACATCACGCTCGCGTCGTTGTCTG
>DASXTD010000418.1:0-4051 GCA_036505655.1 Chloroflexota bacterium | reverse complement strand
CGGGCGTGATAAAACCGCCCTTGCGAGAGCAGCAGTCGCGCAGGATCTGCAAAGGACGTGCCCCCCGTCGGAAGCGCCGCAGCTCGTAGCTCAATCGCCGAGTTTTCGGATCGACAACCGGGTACTTCTCCTCGACTTCTTCATCGAGCCGGCGCTGGCAGTCATTGCACATGCGTGCCGCGGCGATGTCCGAGAAGGACAAGCCTTCCTCGTCATACCAGTCTACGTCGATGTAATATCGGACCTCCTGGTCTCGCTCCATGACCTCTCGGCCCTGTGCTCCCCCTGCTCCTTCGAACTCAGCAATCTCCGCGCCCTTGGACTCCAAACTCGCGCCTCCCCAGCGTACTTCTCTCGCAGTTATTTGACGGCCGAAACCTGGTATCCACCCCGGCGACCCGTCCCGTGGCCGCTCCGCTCAGCCTGGTTGGTCAGCCAGGACACCCAATCCGGAACGAATCATATCTTCCAATGATCCATCTCGGGGCGCTGACTCCAGGGCCTGCCGTGCTTCGCTCAAAGGATAGCCGAGATCGATCAACGCAGCGAGCGCCTGGCTGTACGAGCCGGGCGAATCGCTCGACGAGACGGGGACGAAGCCCTTCAGCTTGGCTCCCAGCTCGCTCACGATGCGACTGGCCGCCCGCGGCCCTACACCCGGCGCCCTTGACAGCGCCTGAGCATCCCCGCGGCTGATGATCTCCGTGAGATCGCTCGGGTCGAATGAAGACAGCACGCTCAGGGCTAATTTCGGCCCAACCCCGTTGACTCCTACCAGGAGCTCGAACAGGTCGAGCGCCGACCGCGACGCGAGCCCATACAGTGTGATCTGATCTGGCCGCAGGGCGAGGTGGGTGAATAGCTCCACCTCGGTTCCCGCTTCCACGGTCTTGGCCAATGAAGCGGGCACAAAGACCTGTACGTCAATTGGACCTACCCGGACGATGATGACGCTGCTGCTCACATGTCGCACTCGACCCCGCAGCGCTGTGATCATTTGACGGCCGTCACCCGGTCGCCCCCGTCTGAACTGGGCCACGATGCCGCTCCGCTCATTAGGGGCGTGCCATTCCCGCCGCGACGAGCAAATCCGATAGCTGCAACTGCCGCATGTGGCACAAAGCAACGGCGAGGGCGTCAGCGGCGTCGTCTGGCTTTGGAATCTCCTGCAAACCGAGGACCAGCCGCACCATCTCCTGGACCTGCCGCTTGGCTGCTTTGCCGTAGCCGGTGATGCTTTCCTTGACCTGGCTGGGTCCGTATTCTCGAAACACTGTGTCTGTGCCTACCACTGCTACGATAGCCGCTCCGCGCGCTTCGCCGATCGAAAGGGCCCGCAAGCGCGACCCCACGAACAGCGACTCCATAGCCACATCGGTAATGGCATAGCGATCCCGCAGGCTAGCGAGGCCTTCGAACAGGGAGCGGAGGCGGTCCGGCAATGGCTCCCCAGGCGGGGTCGTGAGGCAGCCATAGGCTAGTGGCCTCGGATCGGTCTCGTCGGCGATTACTCCGTAGCCAAGGGTAGCCAGCCCAGGGTCTATTCCCAGTACAACACGAGCCCGGATTGGACGGCCGATCCTAGGTATCCTCTCGTCGGTTGGAAACCGTGGGCGCTCCGCTGACCGCTGCGCTCCGCTCACTTTTGACGGAACAACGCTGGGCACCCGGCTCGCCAGTTTCCACCCGTGGCCGCTCCGCTGATCGCTCCGCTACCTTTTGACGGAACAACGCTGGGCACCCGGCTCGCCAGTTTCCACCCGTGGCCGCTCCGCTGATCGCTCCGCTACCTTTCGCCGTATGCCGCGAGCGCCTCGTCAGTGATCTCTAGATTGGTGTAGACCTTCTGAACGTCGTCCAAGTCCTCGAGCTTCTCCATCAGGCGTAGCGTCTGCGCGGCCTGTTGAGGCTCCAGGCTGATCATCGTGCTGGGCACCATCGCCACTTCGGCGGAAACGACTTTCACAGACTTCTCTTCCAGCGCCTTGTGCACGGACTCAATGGCCGATGGCTCCGTATAGACCTCGATCAGCTCGCCTTCCACCCGGGCGTCGTCTGCCCCGGCGTCCAGCGCCCAGAGTCCTACCTCGTCCGGATCCTGGTCGTTAGCCTCGATGGTGACGACTCCGCGCTGCTGAAACTGCCAGGCCACTGCTCCGGCCTCAGCCAGATTGCCGCCGGCGCGGGTGAACACGCTGCGCACATCGGCTACGGAACGGTTGCGATTATCCGTCAGCACGGCGATGAGCAGCGCGGCACCGCCCGGCCCGTAGCCTTCATATGAGATCTCATCGAGCGATCCCTCGCCGCCGGCCCCAGCGGCTCGCTTGATGGCCCGCTCGATGGTATCCAACGGCATATTGCCCGCACGTGCCCGCTCGATGGCTAGACGGAGACGCGCATTCATCTGCGGATCCGGCCCACCCTGGCGCGTGGCCACACTGATCTCGCGGCCGAGCTTTGTGAACATCTGGCCGCGCTTGACGTCAGTGACGCCTTTCGCCCGTTTGATCTGTGCCCATTTAGAATGCCCAGACACGCTCGACCCCCTCGATGGCGCCCGTTTGACGGCCTTAACTAGTCTGCGCCTCCGAGTCGGCGCCCGATGCCGCTCCGCCTCGGCCCGATTCTATCACGGAGCCTGCTGGCGGGTTGCAGCAGTGCTGCCTCGCCTAACGATTCCTACAAACCCGCCTGCCAGGAAGCCGCCTATGTGAGCCCAGACCGCAACCCCGCCACTCGCGGTCTCCACCTCGAGTGCCACCAGCCCGGTTATCAGCTGCGTCACGAACCAGAACCCAATCATGAGCACCGCCGGGATCCGGGCAAGGGTAAAAAAGGGCCCCAGGAAAAGGAGCGTGCGCACCTTCGCATCTGGGAACAACAGTAAGTACGCTCCGAGGACGCCCGCAATGGCCCCGCTGGCCCCCACGCTGGGAACCTCCGAGGCCGCGTTGACAAACGTGTGCGTCAGACCTGCGATGATTCCGGCCGCCAGATAGAAGACAAGAAAGCCGCCGTGGCCCAACGCGTCTTCTACGTTGTCCCCAAAGACCCACAAGAACAACATATTGCTGCCGATGTGGAGGAAGCCGCCGTGGATGAACATCGAGGTGATCAAGGTAACCGCGCCTCGACCCCTCAGTAGCTCGGTCGGAATCACTCCCCACGTCTGCATCCAGGGTTCGATCAGCCGCCCCAGGCTCAGCTCGTACACAAACACGAGCACGTTGAGCACCACGATCGCGACCATCACCCAGGGGAAATGGCGAGCCTTGGGAGTGTCACTGAGAGGGATCATGGCGACACCGCCTTTCAGAGCCGCTGCTATAATCCCGCACCGCCCGGGGGGTCGTCAAAGGCCCCGTTGACCTATCGGCTCCCTTGTCCGCGAATTTGGGTTGAACGCGACCCGACGAGGTGCGATCGATGAAGGTCTATTCAGCAGCACAGATTCGCAATCTCGGCCTGTTCGGGCACGGCAGCGCGGGCAAGACGAGCATCGTCGAAGCCCTCTTGTTCACCGCGGGCGCCATCCCGCGGATGGGCAAGATCGAAGACGGCACGACCACAACCGATCACGACCCCGACGAGATCCGCCACAAGATGACCATTTCGGTCGGCTTGGCCCCGCTTGAATGGCGCGACCATAAGATAAACCTGGTAGATGCCCCCGGCTATGCGGACTTCTTCGGCGAAGTGGCCGAAGCCATGCGCATCATCGACTGCGCGCTCATCGTGGTGGAGGCGGTATCCGGCGTGCAGGTGGGCACCGTAGCTGCCTGGAACGAAGCCGACTCCCACTCCGCACCCCGTATGGTCTTCGTGAACAAGATGGAGCGCGAAAACGCCGATTACGGCAAGGTGCTCGAACAGCTCCGACAACGCTGGGGGGTGGGGGTCATTCCGCTCACCGTACCCATCGGCGCGGAGCATGAATTCAAGGGCGTAATCGATCTGGCCCGATTCCAGGCTTTCCTGGATGACAAGAAGGGCCCGGAAGCAGTGCCAGCCGACCTCGCCGACTCGGTAGCCGCCTACCGGGAGATGC
>DASXTD010000417.1:0-1686 GCA_036505655.1 Chloroflexota bacterium | reverse complement strand
CTCGGTAGCCTGGGCTCGGCTTCCGCCCACCAGGGGGAGAACCCCCGGCGCACCCGCGATGAGGTTGGCACCAAACCCAGCCGTCTCGGTGATCACCGAGTCGCCCATATCTAGCCCCGCGTCGGCCGCTTTGAAGCCCGGCAAGTAGTGACCGTCGACGTGTGGCGATGGCGCGGTGAACCACTCGTCGCCCAGGCTGGCCACGCGAATGCCGAATTCGGTTCCGTTGCGAGCCATCGCGGATACGACCGTGCTGTATTCCAATCCTTTAATGCGGTCTGCCATGAGCTTGCTGGCAGCCATGGCGACACCGAGGCCGGAGAACGGATTGCTGGAGAAGAAGAGCTGGGCATCGGCCGCCCGGTCGGGCTCCACCCTGGCTCGCAGCATTCGGTCCGTCAACTCGATGCTGAGCAGGGCCGTGGCCGCGTGGGGGCGATTGTGAAGCTCGTCTCCCATGGCCAAGGCCCGCTCGAAAATAGGACGAAGGCGAATCCCACCCTGGCTTTGCAAACCCTCGCTGAGCGCCGGGGCGCATGCGCGCCGCCATTTGAGGAGCGTGGATATGCCAGCCTCGTGGTAGTCGCCGAACTCCTGGTTGCTCTCCACTAGACTGCTGAACGCGCGGTCGCCGGTCGCTCGGTCTTCGACCACGAAGACCGGCAGTGATGGCGAGATCGTGCCGGCCATCGGACCGACAGCGCCGTGATCGTGGTTGGAGCCCAATGTCACCGGGCCAGGACCCGCCAGCGCTTCGGCGGCTTCCGGGGTATCCGCCCAGCCCTCGAACAGGATGATGCCCATCACAGCGCCGCGCTGGGCCCCGCACATCCTTTCCCAGCCGACCTCGGGCCCGGAATGGAGGACCATCCGGTCCTCCATGCCCGGGATGACTTCGCCCGCTGGAAGTACGTCCACCAGGACTGGGTCCACTACGTTGAGGCGGCGGACGGCCTCCACATTGGCCTGTTCGATCTTCACGCGTCGAGGCATGTTTTGCCTCCTACTGCTACTTGATCTTGCCGGTCCCTCGGGCTGGGTAGTCGGTCGCTCCCAGCAAATAGTGTCCCATCAGGGGCCGCTTACGCTACCTAGGTAAACCGAGACAGGTGGAGTCTGTTTCGGCAGATGTCCAGCTAAGCGGGCGAGTGGCTCAGCGCGGAGCTCCGGTGACGGCGACCGCCGGCACGGTTTGCGTCTCCTGTCCGAAGAAGGTGCGGAAGATAAACGCTTGGATCTGTCGGCGGAGCGGCTGGAACAGGAAGATGTTCACGAAGGCTGCAGCCGCGACAGCGAGCTCTGAAGGCTCCCCGATTACCGCCTTGAAGACTTGCTGTACCAAGAACAAGGTGCCCAGGAAGCCGATCGCCAGAACAGCCGTCAGTGGCCAGTACACGATGGTCCGGTCGATCACGAATTGCAGGTCGAATAATCGGTAGCGCATCACGGCGACAATGATAACCACTGGGAAGACAGAAAGCAGAATCGGCGAAGCTCGCAGAATGAAACCGTATAGGTCCTGCGATGTGTCTCCCGCGAACACCGCGCCGCGGAATCGATCTAGCGTGAAAAAGAGCGCGGCGATGCTGAATGCGAAAGTGAGGGCGCCGAGCATCAGCTGCGCTTGGGCCCGCTCTTCAAGTGAAGTCGCCTGCCGGTATCGCATAGTCTGCGAGAGGATGCCGA
>DASXTD010000416.1:0-1643 GCA_036505655.1 Chloroflexota bacterium | reverse complement strand
GTCTGGTAGGTCACCGCAGCCGACCACTTCATGCCCATGCCTTTCCCCGTCGGTGTCCCAACCCCCATCCCGTTCCAGATCACTCCTTCACCGTCCTCGGTCATGAAAATGCCCTGGCCCTCCCCGTACACCTGGCCCGGTATCCGCTCATAGGCAACGTACGTTCCCATGTCGGTTCCCTTCTGGCCGAGGTACGTTGCCTGCGTCTGAATCGTGATCTCCATCTTGACATACCTACCGCCCTCTCCCGGCAGGACACGCGTGCCGATCACCTTGCCTGATTCCTCTCCGATCTTGTCACCCACCATCGAAGCGCCCCCCCTTTGCGGATAGTCGCTCGCCGACTCACAGCCAGCGCTGTTGACCATGAGCGAGCGCCACTGGACAGGTTAACCATTCCTACCGTGTAAGCAACCACCGATCGGCGTGAAATCGGCGATCTCGCCGGGCGGCCTGGGGCGGGCGACGCTGTTGGCGATGCGGGGGTGGATCACGCCAGTTCGGACCTGGTGAATCGTCTCGGCGATCAGACGCCCAGCCGCTTTGAGAGTCCGCGTTCCTCCTCTCGCTCCGGATCGTGCTTGGTAGCAGAAGCCAGCACGCCACAGGTGAGAAAGTCCCGCCGTGTTCTTCTATCCGAGGTCTCTCCCGCCACGGGCTCTTGCTCTTGCCGTCTACACCAGAAAACTGCTAAAGGATTGGGGGGCGGTGCCGGCGACGACGCGAAGAGGGGGAGATGACGCGATGACAGATGGCAAAGGGCCCTTGAGCGGTATCCGCGTGATCGATCTGGGTCGCCATCAGGCAGGACCCCGCTGCGCCCAGGTGCTCGCCCGTTTGGGCGCAGAAGTCATCAAGATCGAGCGCCTGGGCGGCGAGGAAACCCGGTACCACGGCCCATGGGTCCGCAAACAGAGCGCGTACTGGGTCCAGTACAACAGCGGCAAGAAGAGCCTGAGCATGGACTTGCGTAAGGAGGAAGGGAAGACAGCCCTGCGCAAGCTGATCACGATTTCCGACGTGCTCGTACAGAACTTCCGCCCTGGAACCATCGACGAGATGGGCTTTGGCTATGACGTGTTAAAGATGCTGAACCCACGCATCATCATGGTCAATGTCTCCGCGTACGGGCAATTCGGCCCCTATCGCGACCAGATCGGCTACGACCCCATCGGCCAGACCATGTCTGGCATCGCCATGGTCACCGGCGATGAGGGCATGCCGCCCATTCGCGCCGGGGTCCCCATCATCGACCGCACCACCGCGCTGCACTCTGCCATCGGTACCCTGGCCGCCCTCCACGAGCGAAACATTTCTGGAGCGGGGCAGAGCATCGACGTCTGCCTGGCGGACTCCGGCTACAGCCTGACCGAGATTCCCATCACGGCCTACCACGGGGCCGGAATCGAGCCCCAGCGGGGCAAGTCTGATTCAGCTCCCAGTGGCATGTACCCCTGTAAGGACGGCTGGGTCTTGATCGCTGCTGGAGACCAACACCATTGGCCGCGAGTGTGCGACGCCCTGGGGAAACCCGAGTGGCAGAAAGACCCGCGCTTCACCACCCGTCACGAGCGCAGCAAGCATGCTGCGGCCGTGAACGAGGCGATGCGTGAGCTGCTGGCCAGCATGACGATGAAGGACGC
>DASXTD010000415.1:0-2635 GCA_036505655.1 Chloroflexota bacterium | reverse complement strand
CCCACCATGCGCTACGCTCACACCGCGCCCCTCTTCAGCGCCAAGGTCAACATTCCCGGCGTGAAGCTCAATCCCGTGCCAGTGGCGCCCGTGGTGTACGACGACGTGCCGGACCTGCGGGATGGTAGCTTCGGCCTGTGTGATTTGAATATCGGCTACTTTCTTCCCGCCCTGGAGGCGGGCTGGGAGCTGGTCGGCATCCCGGTATTCGCGGCTCGACGAACGCCTTATGGCGCGCTCTGGTGCCGCACCGACCGCGGGATCGACTCGCCCACCGACCTCGCCGGGAAGAGCATCGCCACCCGTACCTACCGCACGGCCTTCACCATCTGGATGCGCGGGTTCCTTCATCACCGCCACGGCGTCGACACCAAGGCGATCCGCTGGGTGACCCAGATGAACGAGTTCTTCCCGATCTACGACGAGGACATTCTGAGAGACCCAGGTGACAACTCACGCAGCCATCCACTTGATGCGGTTCAGGCCGGCGAGATCGACGCCGCACTCGCGCACCCGGTCCCGCCGCGCACCTTCGAGGCGCTGGAGAACGACGCCCACGTAAAACGGGTCTTCCCGAGCTATGTCGAGGAGGATCGGCGTCTTTTCAACGACACAACCATCTACCCGCCGATCCGGGTGCTGGTAATGAGTAAGAAGCTCGATCAGCAGTATCCGGACCTTGCCGCCGGCATCTTCGACGGCTTCCAGCGAGCCAAAGAGATGGCCTATGACGATGCCCTGAACGATCGCGTCCAGAGCCCACTCCTATACGCGCGCGAGCTGTTCATCGAGCAGCAGCACGCCTGGGGCGACCCCTTCGCCTACGGCATCAAGGCGAACCGGACCGCGATCGACACCTTCAGCCGTTTCAACCACGAGCAAGGACTGATCCGCGCCCCGCTCTCCGACGAACAGATCTTCGCCGCCAGCACCCTGGCGTCCTGATCACTGAGCGACCGACCTTCGGGCGGCCGGGCTTACCAACGTTGGTTCCGCGCAGCGCTTCCCGCCTACTGCCGGACCCAAGGCTGCACGCCGTTGCGCGTCAGCGCGTCGTTGAACATTCGATTCATGGCCGGGTCCTCGTCGGCGTAAGGAATGACATTGCCCCCGTCCCGACGACTGATCATGGTCCGCGTCCTCCCATCCACCTCGCCGCCGCCCAGAGCCCGGGCTATCCCCATCGGAAACTTGTGGCTGCCGTAACGAAAGGCCAGCTGCAGTGCGTCGGTTGGGCCCGCGTTGAAATGCTGGTGGAACCAACCGGTCGGCGGGCTGAACACACTGCCCGGCTTCCAGTCCGCGCGAACAACGCGGTCGTCGTGGCCCGACTCGAACGGCCGATCGCCGATGCTGTTGGGCCACATGAGGCTGTAGCCCTCGGAGCGCAGAATCAGCAAGATTGCGCCGCCGCTGTGGTAGTGCCCCTGCATGTAAGAACCGGACGGGTACTTCGACTCGTGGACGATCAGGCTGCCCGACCCCATCTCATACTGAATGAAGCGCAGGCTCTGCTTCTCCTCACTGATCTCATCCGGCAGCACAGTGCGCGCGTCGGCCACGAAGTTCGTATCCCAACCTCGACGGCCGAAGAACCCCAGCAGGTTCGCTCCAGGGGCTTCGATGCGGTCGTCCTTGTGCAAGAAGTCCGATGTGCCATTGAACCGATCCACGAACGCATGGGCGTTGTCGTATACAAACTCCTCGCGATGAAACAGGTCGAACACCAGCGGCGCGGTGGTGACTGCCAGGTAACGAACCGGCTCGCCGTGGGCGAAAAAGCGGTGGGGTGCGTTGAGAGGAATGGAGAATAGGCTTCCCTCTTGCCACTCGAACTGCACCGTGTTGCCGCCTGGCCCCTCCAGGGTCGTCGAGCCACGCCCAGCCAGCACGTAGACGAGCATCTCGTACAGATGGTGCACCCGGTTTGTAGACCCGCCCGCCGGCAGCTGAGCTACGTACATGCCGGTGAAGCCTTCCATGCCGTTGAGCAACACAAAATTGGCGTCAGCGCCCAGCCGTGCCCAGTGGCCGTACTCCACGTCGGAGAAGTCCGGTACGCCATAGGCCCGGGTGATCGGTACCCCCTCCCGGGCAATCCAGGACTCGTACGGCGTGGGCGCATCAGAACGCATCGTTAGTGCTGGCTCAGCCATCCGGCGCTCCCTCCGCGGTTATCAGGAAGCCCATTATGCCCGGTCGCGTAGACTAAATCTCCTTCCACGAGCCAGGGGAACCGAGGGGGCAGGACCCGTCTCACAACAGCCAGATTCAGGAGCCGAAGGAGGAGGGCTGAGGATGGTCAAGAGGGTTGGGTACATCGGCGTCGGTGGTATCGGAGCGCCCATTGCCGAGAACGTACTGAAGGGTGGCTTCGAGTTGATGGTCTACGACCTCCGCGAAGAGGCGATGGAGGCGCTCGCCGCCCAGGGAGCCCGAATGGCAGGCTCCTCCCGTGAGCTCGCGGAGTGGGCAGAGCTAATCGAGCTCTCGGTGGACGGGGACGAGCCCGTGCTTTCGGCCGTGCTCGGCAAAGACGGAGCGATGGAGGGCGCCAAACCCGGCACCATCATCGCCGTCCACAGCACCATTCACCCGAGCACCATCAAGAAGGTCGCCGAGGCCGGCCGGGCGA
>DASXTD010000414.1:0-6584 GCA_036505655.1 Chloroflexota bacterium | reverse complement strand
GTCCCCGGCGGACACGCGTCTTAGAATCGCTTTTTCTTTCAGCGATGTACATCGGGCTTACGAAGCGTCGGGCAGGCACCTGCATTGCTAGAGGTGAGGAGGACCTGGTGGCACATCAGCCGACACGCTTGTGCATCGTCTCCCGCGATCGGCTCCGGAGCAGCGACTTCATCGCGGCTCTCCGAGCGTCGCTTCGCCCGGAGGACCAGCTCCAGATCATCATGGACAGGCGCCACGGTGGGTCTTCGGGGGGATCCGATCCGAAAGAAGACCGCCGCCGCCAGCTTCGGGTCGACCTCGCGCTCGAGGCCGATGGATTTGCGATTGTCCCGGCGTCTGTCGACCCAACAGCGGGCAGGAACCCACTCTCTCTCCTTGTTCCTGAGGCGCCGATCGAGCGCTTCTCCCCGGAGGATGCCGAGGACGAGGAGCGGCTCGAGAGCATCCTCGCTTTCAAGCGCCGGCGGCCAGGCAGGCTGATCCCGAAGCTGCTCGCGGTACTGATCGGCGTGACGCTGGCCGCGTTCGCGCTGTCACCGGCGGGGCAGGATTTGGGGAAGAGTCTCATGAGTCGGGTTTTCCAGGGGTCGCCACCGCCCTTGGGCGCCCCGGGCCAGCCACCTGTCCAGACCAACGAGGCTACTACCCTGGCGCAATTGCCGGCGGTCACCGAAGAGCCGGCGGTCGCCGAGACTCAGCCGGCACGCACCGAGATTCCACCGCCGGCCCGCCCCGCTAGGGAGTCACCCTCGGCCGGCGGCCCAGCGAGCACGGAATCGGTGTCACCCCGCGACGCCGATAGACAGACCGCCACGCCACGCGAGACGAGCATTCCTCCCAAAGAGGCCGGCACCGCGTCCAGAGAGACCAGCACCTCACCCGAAGAAGCCAGCACCCCTGCTCGCGACGCCAGCACCACACCCAAACAGACCAGTGCCCCGCCAAAGGCGGCAACGGGACAGGGCGGCAGCGGTCGACCCAGACCTAGCGCCACGGTCCGCCCGAGTTCGAGCGCCCCTGCGCCGTCAAAACAGGTCGCCAGCGCGCCACCGCCAGAGGCGGCGACGCCAAAGACCACGGCTCCCCGGTTCGAGGGTTCGCCTCGCGTGGAGCTCGTGCGCGAGCCGGTATCGCGGGGGTGGGGCGAGTCGTACGCCGTGCGGCTCTTGGACCCTGCAGGCCGGCCCATGGCGGGCGCCGACGTCGTGCTCGTCGCGCAAATGGCGGACGGCACCGTGGAGAACATTCCGATGGGCGCCCTCCCCGAGCCGGGAACCTACCGTGGAACGGTGCCGACCGGTCGGTCGACTCCAGTCGATCTTCGGGTCCGCGTCAGTACGGGCGACAAACTCGTCGAAGTCCCCGTGAGGCCGTAACGAAACTCGCGGTTCAGCGGGAAGACTTGGGCCTTCGAGTCTGCTGATTGCCATGGAGTTGCCCGGTTTGGTGGAGGGCGCACTGCTTCGAGATCGTCACTGCCCGACCACCGAGGGGATACCGCCGTTCGTCGACGATCGAGCGTCGCGACAAGCCGTTCTTCTGAACGGGCGAGGAGCGAGTGGATGATCGTGCCCTGATGGGGCTGCCCGGGCTCGCCCGGTGCCTCGATCGCCGTCGCGAGCTCCGTGCGACGCGCGAAGTACCAGCAGACGGTTGGCGGTGCGCTTCGAGATCGTGGCCGCGGGCCGCCGCTTCCCGCTGGAGGAACAAAGCAGTGTAAAATCAGTTGATCGTCTCGTAAGTCCGCGTGCCCCCGTAGCTCAGGTGGATAGAGAGCGGGCGAAAACGTGAGAAAGACCGCGAAAACAGAGGCGAAACGCGCAAGCGTGCCTTTCCTCGTCGTTCCCCGAGATTCCCTGGGTTTTGCCGCGAATTCCCCAACGATATTCACAACACTCCCCTGGAACCCTCCGATCCGGGCTTTCACAGGGAGAAACGGATGGCGAGGAAGCGCGGATATAAGCCGGCCAAGAAGAAGGCGGTGGCGTGATGGCGACGCCGGATCCGCCGCTCACGCTCAATGGCTTGACGATCGCGGAAGTGGTGGAGCGAGAGCTCCGCCGCGAGCGGCTCTGTCAAACTGTACGAGCTCCGCGAGGGGCCGCCTCCGCGGGGTAGTAATCCGATGATCTGGCTTCGAGTGTGGACCGGCCCGACCGAAACGGAGGATCCTCATGGCCATTACGTTCAAGGTGGACAGCACCACCAGCGAAGGAACGTTCATCCGGGTCCTTCGCGACGGGCGACCATTCGGGAAGATCCTCGACGCCGTTGGTCTCTACCGGTTCTACGAAGGTGACCACGAAAAGCTAGGCGACGCGGAGCTCCATGACGCGGATCTCGAGCGGCTCAAGACGAAGATCCAATCGACCTATGAAGAACGAGGTCGATGATCGCCGCGATCTATCCTGACGAGCCTATGACCTGGCGCGGGTGGGGGAAGTACGAAGGCGATAACCCCGCCGCTCGGGTGCGGCAGCTCCGAGAGTCGCCGGGCCGGATCCGCTTTCCTCGAGGCCGACGAGGAGGAGGAGAAGCTCCTGGCCGCAGCCGGCGAGCCGTTGCGCACGACGAGGCTCGGCGGCATCTCATCTATGGAGTTACACGCATCTCTCACCGACGCACAAAGCTGACGCCGTCGAGCGGATTGCCCAGAATTCCCCAACGCTATTCACAATAGCGCCGAAGCCGCGTAGACTGGTGACGCACAAGCCCGCGGAATCACAGGTCGCCCCCGTAGCTCAGGTGGATAGAGCAGCAGTTTCCTAAACTGCGTGCCGGGTGTTCGAGTCACCCCGGGGGCACCAAATCAACTCAAGGACCGAGCGCGAGTCTCGGCTGGGGGCTGGTTGCGTCTGGTCCGGTTTCGACCTCCTCGGTATAGAAGAGCACCCGCGCGGCCAACTCATGATCGTGGTACGACTTGGCTGCTGCCTCGAGCACCCGGGCCGCGTCGTGGGGCTCCAGCACAACGACATGCTCGCGGGGGTCGGGCCGGGCGTCGAAGAACCGGCCGAATCGAGCCGCAGCGTTACTCGCGATGACCTCGTCAACTTGCTGGGACAACGGTCTGATGCAAGAGCGGCAGTCCGCATCCTGCTCGAGCGAGATGCCTGCCGCTTCATCCCATCTACGCTGTAGGCCACGATGATCCTGGTGGCGTTACCCCATCCGGAGAGTTCCCATCAACCGGCGAAGCTTGGGGAAATTCTTGACATCGGAGCGTGTCTGTCCCAGCGTTGCCGCAGCCAGCAGGCGAGGAGCTTCAACCCAGGGACAACGGGGGTGTCAAGCTATGGATCGAGAACGTCTTCGGAAGGTTAGAGCGCTGCGCTTCGGTCTGCTACTGCCAATCCTGCTCCTGGTGGCCGCCCCTGCGGTGGCGCAGGCGCCCACGCCGGGGAAGCCCAAGGTGGACCGCCTGGTGATGGGGCTCATCACGCCGTACCTGGATTATGTGCGCCCCTGGATCAATGGGACGGCCGATCACAATATTCAACACGACCCCATGCTCGAGTGGCTCGTGGAGGTCGACGCGGAGACGGGCCAGTACAAACCCTGGTTGGCGGATAGCTGGAAGCTGGGACCCAACGGGAGGTCCTGGAGGGTGAAGCTGCACCCGGGCGTGCAATTCCATCATGGGTACGGCGAGTTCACGGCCCAGGATGTGGTCCACACCCATGCCCTCTGGTGTGACCCGAACTACCCTGGCCGGAAAGACCTACCGATCAGCGGCTACCGGGCCGGCATCTGTCAAGTCCAGAAGATCGAGGTGGTCAACGCTCACGAGATCACCATGCACTGCAAGGTCGTGTGTCTGGACATGCCGTTTTACTACTCGAGCGCTTCGAATCTCATGATCTTCAGCAAGAAGCAGTGGGACGCAGAAGGAGAGATGGGTTACGACCGCAAGCCGGCGGGGACGGGGCCCTACATCTTCAAAGAGCGACAGCTGGGCCGGTATGTCCTGTACGAGCGGGCGCCAACCCCCCACTGGAAACATGGCGTGGTGGACTGGAAAGAGATCAAGATGACGTGGACCCTCGAAGAATCGACGCGCTTTGCGCAGCTGATAGCGGGCGAAACCCACCTCACCGAGGTCAACAAAGACCTCACCGACGAATTGGTCGCGAAAGGCTACAAGCTCATCCGGAGCCGAGGGACCGCGCAGCAGATGCAAATCAATTTCGGCGGGCTCTACTTCGGCACCGAGGACAAGGCCACGGGGCGCTACACGGAGTACGGTGGAACCACCGGCAAATTAGACCCGAGGCTTCCCTGGACGAACGTCAAAGTGCGGCAGGCCATGAACAAAGGGATCAACCGGAAAGAGTTGCTCAAGGTGTTGTACAAAGGCCGGGCGAGCCCTATGTACGTGCATGGCTTCTACCCGGACCTGGAAGGCTGGGACCCCACCTGGGAGAAGCGATTCCCGGCGATGTATGGCTATGACCCGGCGGCGGCGAAACGGCTGCTCGCGGAGGCGGGGTATCCCAAGGGCTTCAAAGCCAAGGCCTGGCTATATCCTTTCGCCGGCGCCCCGGAAATGGTCGCGGTGATGGAAGCCGTGGCCCTTCAGCTGCGCGAGGTGGGCATCGAGATAGAGCTGGTAGAGGCCGACTGGGTTGCTGCCGTGCGCCCCAAGTTGCAGAAGCGCGAAGCCAGTGGCTATCTCTGGGCGGTCCCCCCTTCGAAGAAGGCGGTGGAGCCACAGATCGCTGTCTTCAACGTCGGCAAGGGCATTGGACATATCTTTCAGACCGATGAGATCTACAAGATGTGGGAAGACCTCCTGCAGATCACCGATGTGAAGGCCAGGGATGCCCAGCTGCGCAAGATCGGCAACTACAAGTTCGAAAACTTTGAAACCATCCCTCTCTTCGACTTATTCATCGAGGTCGTCGTGGATCCCAAGATCGTCGCGGACTGGCCTTTTCCAGGTTGGGACGGGGGCGATGTCGGCCACACGTGGCGAATCATGGCGTGTAAACAGAACAAGCCCTGCAAGGAGTAGCCGCAGCCAGGGCGCTGGGGGCGCATGCTGTTGGTGCGCGGCGCTGAAGTAGAGAGCCGCTGGAAGCAGCAACGCACCAGAACGCCGGAGATTTGGCGGGATGTGTCACGGATGGAATCCGTAGAGGCGTTGCGCCGGCGCCTTGTCAACCGGGTGCGGTATCAACGCGGAACGGCAGGCCCTTATGCAGAGGCGAAATAGCACGCCACGTACCGGCCCCGATCTGAGCCGCCGTGATCTGCTGAAGAGCGGCATTGCCGGCGGCGCTTGGCTGCCCCTTTTCAGGCCGGCGTCGCCTCTCGCTGCGGAGGTGGGGCCGGCCAAGCGGGGTGGAATCCTACGCGTGCGAGGCTGGGATCCGCCGCATTTCGACCCGCACCTGACGCGTAATTTCATGACGATGACGACCCTGAGCTTTGTCTACAGCAAGCTGTTGCGCCACAAAGTGGGGGCGGAGGTGCCGCCGGGCACCTTCGCCGCGGAGCCCGACCTGGCCGAACGCTGGGAACAGCCGGACGACACGACCTACATCTTCCATTTGCGCAAGGGAGTGCGCTGGCACAACAAGCCGCCTGTCAACGGCCGGGAGTTGGTGGCCGACGACGTCAAGTTCACCTACAACCGATTCCTCACGGTCAAAGGGAACCCTGAGCGCTACCTTCTCGACTCGGTAGACCGGATCGAGGCGGTGGATCGCTACACCGTGAAGTTCGTCCTCAAAGAGCCCTATGTCTGGTTGCCTCACAAGCTGGCCAACGCGCTCTGCATGTGGATCGTCGCGCCCGAGGTGGTGGAGAAATACGGAGATCTAAAGAAACCCGAAACGGCCATCGGCACCGGACCCTTCACCCTGGAACGCTATGAACGGAACGTGAAGGCGAGCTTCAGGCGCAATCCGCTCTACTTCCGCTCCGGTCAGCCTTCCGTGGATGGCGTCGAGTGGCTGATCGTCGAGGACGAATCGACCGGACTGGCCACGTACCGCACCGGGCAAATCGACGCCGGGCCATTCACTTGGTGGGCGGTGCGCCAGCCAGACCTGGGAGCGCTGAAGAAAAGTCACCCCCACCTGGTCTACCAGGATTTCCTTGGCAACATGGTCTACGCCCTTTCGTTGCGGAACGATCAAGCTCCCTTCACCGACGTGCGGGTGCGGCGCGCCATCTCGCGCGCCCTCGATCGCCAGTCGATCATCGAGTCCGTGTGGATCAGGGGCGAGCCGAGCGGGGCCGTGCCCCGTGGCCTGAGAGAGTGGTCGCTGCCCGTCGACCGGCTCGGCGAAGGAGCCAAATACTATCGATACGATCCGCAAGAGGCCAGGCGGCTGCTCACAGAGGCTGGCTACCCCAACGGCTTCAAAACGCAGCTCACGGTCACGCCCGGCTACGGCACTGATCTCATCGATGCGGTGCAGCTGGTGCTTGGCTATCTCAAAGAGGTCGGAATCCAGGCGGAGCTGAAGCTGCAGGAATACGGCGCCTATCAGGCGACGACGATCCAGGGCAAGTTCGAGGGCATGACGATGGGCCCCTTCGCCGTCGCATGGGACCCCGATGACGCACTGTACGGG
>DASXTD010000413.1:0-3299 GCA_036505655.1 Chloroflexota bacterium | reverse complement strand
TTACGCCTGAGCCGGAGGAGGAGCCGGCGTGAGGCCGTAGCGGCGCATGATCTCCGCCATCTTAACTCGTCTGGCGGACCTCCGCCCGCCGCGTTGATCACCTCGGCAGACTCCCGGAAATACTGCGGGCCGATCGCGGCTGGCGTGATCATGCAGAGCGCCTTTACGTCCTGCATTCCATGGTTATCGAACCGGTGAATGGCGCCGCGCGGAATGCAGAGTGCCTGTCCCGGCCCGACGTCGATTTGTTTTCCGTCGATAGTCCAGGTCAAGACTCCGTCGAGGCCATAGATCGTCTCTTCGTAATGGTCGTGGCTGTGCGCCGGTGCCTCTAGACGCTGCGTGCCGGGGACAGTGAGCTCAAAGGTCGCGACGCTGCCATGCGAGTCTTCTGCGGCGATTAAGAAACGTACCGCGAGCGGCCCGAGACGGATCGTCTCGTCAGAAGGATTGACATGCAGGTCGATGGTCTGCTGTGTCACTTATGCCTCCTCTTGGTGAATGGCGTTCACCACCCTAGTATCTCGCGCTCGGTTGTAGCTGCCTAACGGAGCGCGTATCAGCGGCGGCGACTTGGCCGCTCGCGCCCAAACCTACGTTCCTTTGATGTGAAGTGCTGTCAGCTGCGTGCGCTTGTTAGGCGGCGGCCGATGCCGACCAGGCAACCCGTGCATCAATGCTACGGCCTGGAGCACCACTGGCTGGCCCCAATCCGAAACACATACCTCGCCCGTCCAGACGCATCCGGCCGCATTCCCGCTCGGACCGCGCCAATCTTCTCGATCGCTCTCTGGGAGCGATGGTTCTCCGGGTCTATGAGAAAGACTACCCGACCGACATAGCGGAAGGCATGCTCGAGCATGAGACGCTTCATCTCGCGATTGTACCGTCCACTCCAATGCGACCGGGCGAGAAAGGTCCACCCGATTTCCACCTCGTCGGCCGCCTCGTCGTAGCCGTGAAACCGCGACGATCCGATCACCTGACCGGAGGCGCTTTCCAAGGCAAGCAGAGCTCCCCCTGAATCCAAGGCCTGCTGGAAGAAGGCTTGAAATCCCGCTGGCTGGAAACGGGTCTTGTCCGGGTGCTGCTCCCAGATCAGGGGGTCGGCAGCAACCGCGAAGAGCTCATCGTGGTCGGCTGGGGACAGGGGGCGTAGGGTCACGAGCGGCCCTGCCAGGGTAGGCTGAAGATCAAAGGGCACAGCAGGCTCGAGTCTCTATAGTGGTACGCCGGTGGTGAGCCGCCCAACGGACCGCGCATCAGCCGCGGCGACTCCACCGCTCACGCGCAACCTACGCTTCCTTTAGATCTGGCGCGCCCTCGGCTGCATGCGGTGGTTAGGTAGCGGCGGGCGCTTCTGCGCCAAGGCGACGGAGCCACCGCCAATGCCCTAGGAACAACGCCACTGCCAGTCCGAGGAGTAACAATTCACTAATGAGCGACCGACGCGCCTCAAACCGATTCCTTTCAATCCGGTCGACTCGCAGTGCTTCGTAGGCTTTCCGAAGATCAGCATCGCTTGGGGTTGGACGAGCCGCAGGCGTCTCCTCCCGTGGGAAGGGCCCTCGGGATCGCTCATAGGTAGCCTTATACGCTTCGAAAGAAGAAAGCGCGGGCTCGAAGCCGCTTTCCCCCTGGAGCGGGTCGTTGAGTCGGAAGAGATTCTCGATGAGGTTTGGCAGTGTGAAGAGGACCGTGATCAGCTATTAAGCAGACCGTGTATCCGTAGAGCTGTGCCACGCGGCTCGGTCGCTCCATCCGTCCGTTCCTCAGAGTTAAGGTGATCGCCAAGGCGGCCCATCCCAAAACCAAGACCAGGAGCCCCGGTTCGAGGAAGAAGCTTTCGAGCGAAGAGCCAATGAAAACTGTGCTAACGTCGTCCAGTGCCCCCTCCAGCTGCCGACTGCCTAACGACTGGCAAATCAGCTGCAAACGGCCCGTGAAAACCTACGTTCCTTATCGCCTCACGAGGCCTGCCCATCAGCGGAGCTGCGGCCAGCCCGCGTTTGTCGGCTGCATTTGCAGGTTAGGCGGCTCAGCGCCTAGGGGCCGAATCCTCGGCGAACCGGTACGGAGCGTCCGCATCCCACTGGGCCCGCTCACGGTCACTCAATCGATCGCGCAGGACGCGTATCGAGAAACCGCCCGTCGCGATACTGTCGTCGATGACCAGCCAGTCAGAGATCGAGTCCGGCACCACACTGACTGTATCGCCGAGGCGCCAGCCTCGGAGCGTCTCGACCTCGTTGTCGATCCGTCCGTGAAAGTGTTCGCCATCATACGTGACGTCCGACAGCCATACATGCTCGACCGTTTCGCCCTCCCAGAGCGGGAGTTTGACCGATGCGTAGGTTTGTGTGGCGGATGGGTTCCTCAGGCGCCGAAGAAGCTCCGGTACGGTCGCACGCGCCCGCTCAATCGCCCCTTGCATGGCGGAATCATCCGCCGGCACGAAGGTGATCTGGTCCTGGCGCTCGGCAGGTCTTCGGCGCCCGCAGTGTGACAGCATCAGCAGGCCCGTCAGTGCCACGCCTACATTCCAGGCCGTAAATGATCTCAGAGGCACTCCGATGGTGGAGAGTCCGCCTAACAGACGGCGCATCAGCTGCAGGCCCTCAAATCGGAGCCCGCACTAACCTACGTTCCTTAATCGCGCCCACGGAGGAGTCCCGCGCCCATCGGCCTGGCGGCTGCATGCGCGGGTTAGGCCGCTCCGCTGGAGGATTACAGGTAGACACGAGCTTGCCCGTGCTTCACCCAGAACGCCGCTGCCTGTTCAAAGGAGAGATCCTGGGGAACTTGCCACCAAGGATGAGAGCTATCATCGGATGGCCGCTTCACGGTAACGGCCGCGACCCCGACCAGCGTCCCGCAATAGGGGCAGCTGTATTCAGTTTCGTGGGGCTGAACCCACCAGATGTATGGCGCTCCCGCGACCGCCGGCCACGACGGGCAGCCGTGAACAGTCGCATGGCACTGTATCGGCTCGGCACCTGGCTCCTGATAGAAGCCGCAGAACTTACAAAGCATGTACCGCCGGTCGTTGTCTGCTTTCCTGGGTCCATAGAACCCCATTCGGCCACAGCCGGGACAATGGGGCGTTGGTCTTCTTTGGGCGAAGATCGCGAGGTAATCCTCATCCCAGTCAGCGACGGTGTATGCCATGACTCAGTACCCGCGGGTGGAGCGGCCTAACGGCTCGCGCATCAGCTGCGGCGACTCAGCTGAGCGCGCACAATCCTACGTTCCCTAGAAACTGCAACGCCGCCAGCCGCATGCGCTTGTTAGGCTGCACC
>DASXTD010000412.1:0-5118 GCA_036505655.1 Chloroflexota bacterium | reverse complement strand
CATGCCCGCAGCATCCCCGTGCTGGTCGATGGAGCTCAGTCGGCTCCGCACCTCGGCGTGGACGTGCAGGAGCTCGATTGCGACTTCTTCGCCTTCTCCGGCCATAAGCTCTATGGCCCCACGGGTGTGGGGGTTCTCTACGGTAGAGAAAGCCTGCTCGATCGCATGCCGCCCTATCAAGGCGGTGGTGACATGATTGCAACGGTAACCATACAGCGCTCGACGTGGGCTCCACTCCCGGCCAAGTTTGAGGCCGGCACACCAATGATCGCGCAGGTGATGGGTCTAGGTGCCGCCCTCGACTACTTTAGCGGCTTGGGGCTCGAAGCCATCGCAGCCTGGGAGCACGATCTGCTTGCCTACGCAACCGAGCGGGTGAGCAGCATCAGCGGAATCCGGATCATCGGCACCGCCCGCGAGAAGGCCAGTGTGCTGTCCTTCGTGCTCGACGGAGTTCATCCGCACGATATTGGAACCGTTCTCGACGACGAGGGCATAGCCATTCGGGCAGGACACCACTGCGCCCAACCGGTCATGCGACACTTTGGCATCCCGGCCACTGCTCGAGCCTCGTTCGCGTTCTACAACACGCGGGAAGAGGCCGATTTCCTGGCCGAATCTCTGGTCCAGGTGAAGAGGTTGTTCGGCTGATGGGGAGCCTCAGCGCGTTGTATCAGGATCTGATCCTGGATCACAACCGGGCCCCTCGGAACTACCGTCTCATGGAGAACGCGAATCGGCGGGTCGAGGGGAATAACCCGCTGTGCGGGGACCGCCTTACCATCTGGCTTCGGATGGAAGGCGATCTCATTGAGGACGCCGCCTTTCAGGGTTCCGGGTGCGCCATCTCTAGGGCGTCGGCATCGCTGATGACGACCGCGGTGAAAGGGAAGACGCGAGCCGAGGCAGAGGCGTTGTTCCAGCGATTTCATCGTCTGGTGACGGGCTCGCTCGCCCCAGCGGAAGCCGAGTCGTTGGGCAAGCTGGCAGCATTCTCAGGGGTTTCGGAGTTCCCGGTTCGAGTCAAGTGCGCCAGCCTGTCCTGGCACGCGCTGCGTGCGGCTCTCGATCAGCCGGATGCGGTTGTCTCCACGGAGTAGAAACGGCGGAGGCCAACGGATTAGGTCAACGCTCTAACGATCAAAGAGGATATACGCACATGCCTTACAATCCTGCACTGGTCGCCCCCATGCGGGCGGAAGTCACTCGCCTGGGCGTGAAGGAGCTCACGAGCGCAGCCGAGGTGGATGCGGCGCTGGGAGACCAGAAGGGATCCATGCTCGTGTTCGTGAACTCGGTCTGCGGCTGCGCAGCCGGTAACGCCCGCCCGGCGCTCGCACTGGCGCTGAAGCACGCGGTTGTGCCGCAGCAGATCGTCACCGTCTTTGCCGGACAGGATCTGGAGGCCGCGGCACGGGCACGCCAGTACTTCGGCGAGTATCAACCCAGCAGTCCGTCGATGGCCCTCTTACGGGATGGCGACGTGGTTCACTTTGTCCACCGGCACCAGATCGAAGGACGATCCCCCCAGGCGATCGCCTCCGACCTTACGGCGGCGTTCGACAAGTTCTGCGGCGCCGCGGTCTGAGCTGACACGAAGATGTCGGGACACGTTTTTCATCCGGGCCACGCCGAGCTCCACGGCATCACTGTAGTGGTGGAGACGCACGGATCTCGGACTTATGTGGGGCGTTACGACATGGAGGATTCGCAAGGGGTGCACCTGCTCGACGTCGGAGTGCACGAGCCGAAGGCCAGCATGTCGAAGGAGGAGTTCATCCGGAAAAGCGCCAAGTTCGGCGTGCAGAGCGAGCACAAGCACGTCATAGTGCCGGCGGACCGTGTTGCTCGAATTACCCGGTTGGGTGAGGTAGTCGGGAGCTAGGAGGGCCAGACCTGGTCTTCGAACTCGTCGATCAAGATGATGGCGTCAACGGGGCAGGCGCGGGCCGCATCGAGGATGGTTTCATCGTCTGTCCCTTCAGCATCGATCACAGTCGAAACTTTATCCTTGCCCAGCTCAAACACCTCCGGTGCGATCGCCGCACACTCGGCGTAGCCGGAACAGAGCCCCCGATCGATCGTGATCTGGTACGGCATGGGCGCCAAAATAGGAAGCCGTCGCCGGTCTGCCAGAGCACCGGGACCCACAGGCTCTCCCGCATGTCGTCATTCCAATAGATTCACTCCCATGGAACGGTACGATGTCATCGTCATCGGCGGGGGCCACGCGGGGACCGAGGCGGCCGCGCTCGCCGCCCGTCGTGGCGCGCGGACTCTCCTGCTGACTCAAAACCTCGAAACCATCGGCCAGATGTCCTGCAACCCGGCAATCGGTGGAATTGCCAAGGGAACCGTCGTGCGGGAGGTCGATGCACTTGGGGGAGTCATGGGGCGGGCCACCGACCTCGCGTGCATCCAGTTCAGAATGCTCAACCGCTCAAAGGGACCCGCGGTCTGGTCGCCACGTGCGCAATGCGATCGAGGGCTCTACCGGCGGGCGGTGAGGACCGAGCTCGAACGGCAGTCAAACCTGGAGTTCAGCCAGGGGACCGTGGCTCGCTTCCTCATGACTGGCGAGCGAGTAGATGGTGTCGAGACACTGGATGGTCGCGTCTACCGGGCCGGTGCCGTCGTCCTCACGACAGGGACTTTCCTGCGCGGGCGAATTCATCAGGGGCTAGAGACCCAGATTCCAGCTGGTAGGGCCGGCGAGGCCCCATCTACTGAAATCGCACAACACCTTGGCGATATTGGACTTACAAGCAAACGCTTCAAGACGGGCACGCCTCCAAGGGTGGATGGTCGCACCGTCAACCTCGAGGCCATCCAGCGGCAGGATGGGGATCCAGGGTCCTACTGGTTCTCATTTTACGATTTTCCTGCCAGGCCACCGCAGAGACCGTGTTATTTGACATACACGGGTGATCGTCTTCGGGAGATCGTTGAACTGCATCTGCGTGAGTCCGCGCTGTACGGGGGGGCAATCAGTGGACGGGGACCGAGGTACTGTCCGTCGATCGAGGACAAGATCATCAAGTTTCCAGAGGCGGAGCGGCACCAGGTCTTCCTCGAGCCGGAGGGGCTAGACACCTGTGAGATGTATGTCAACGGCCTTTCGACGTCCTTGCCACCGGAAGTGCAGCTGGAGTTTCTCCAGAGTGTCCCGGGCCTGGAGCTGGTGAAGATGACCCGGGCTGGCTATGCCATCGAGTATGATTACTTCCCACCGACCCAGCTAAAGCCGACTCTTGAATCCAAGATTGTCGCGGGGCTTTTCCTGGCTGGCCAGGTGAATGGGACGACTGGTTATGAAGAAGCTGCTGGGCAGGGGGCAGCGGCGGGACTCAACGCGGCCGGTCACGCACTGGGAATGGAGAGCGTCGTCTTCTCTCGGAACGAGGCATTCGTCGGTGTACTGATCGACGACCTGGTCAGCCGCGGAGTGGATGAGCCATACCGGCTGTTCACTTCGCGGTCGGAGTATCGGCTCCTGTTGCGGCAGGACAATGCGCTCCGGAGGCTCTTCCCTCTGGCCGAACGACTCGGGCTTCTCAGCTCAGAAGAGACTCGGGTCGCGGAGGCCAGACTGCGAGCCGAGGAGGGCATCAGAGCCCTGGCAGATTCGGTGGTAGTAAGCGGCGACGAAGTGAACGGTCTGCTTTCGCGGCAAGGATCCTCCCTGATTGATGAGCCCCGGCGAATCGCCGAGCTAGCCCGTCGACCCGAGGTCCCGCTGCGAGAGCTGCTGGAGGTGGCGAATCTGGCCCCGTGCGACGGGTCTGCGGATTGGGCGGACATCGAGCTCAAATACGCTGGCTATCTGGCCAAGGAGCAATCCGCTGCAGCGAGGCTCGCCCAGATGGATGACTTTATGCTTCCTGAGCGGATTCAGTACCGAACCTTGAACACGCTGTCATTCGAAGCGAGAGAGAAGCTCGAGCGTATTCGACCGGAGTCTCTCGGTCAGGCCAGTCGGATCCCAGGTGTCTCGCCCAGCGATCTTCAGAGCCTCGTCCTCGAAGTGCTCAAGCATCGCTGATCCAAGCCGCCCGGTTTCACGCGAAACACAGAGGCTCGGAGATTTCCGTTTCACGTGAAACGCCGAGCCATCGCCCACTGTCATCGTCTAGATGGTTTCCTGAAGTTAAGGTTGCCTTTGGCGCGGAGTGTCTGCGGGTATTCTAGTGTCTGCAGGTATCCTCAAGACCAACGAAATCGCTGCCCCGTCGTCCGTCTTCTCCCACCTCCCTTCCTATTGTAATAGCCCCGAATCGCTATCTCGGGGAATCCCTGGCGCCAACAGCAGGGATTGCGTGGGATGGCTGTTTCTGTTCTAGGCGTTTCGAATCTGCGCAGGAGATTGCACGATGCGCACAACTTCCTATATTCGGTGGGGCCGCACAGCGGCTCCCATCCCCCTACGAGTTTCGGCAGCAGAAAGTCATCATTAACTCGCCACTGCCGAACAACTTAAGGCACCTCGTCACCATATGGCTCATGTCATAGCTATCGCAAACCAGAAGGGTGGCGTGGGTAAAACCACGACTGCCGTGAACCTTGCTGCTTCCCTGGCCATCGCCGAACGGCGAACGCTTCTCCTCGACGCGGACCCGCAGGGCAACGCGACGAGCGGGGTGGGCATCGCCAAGGAGACCGTGGAGCTCTCGCTGTACGAATCCCTGGTTGAGGGCCGCCCCCCCGGCGCCTCGATTCTATCGGTCCACGCGCTTCCGTTCCTCTCGGTGTTGCCTGCTACGCAGGATCTGGTTGGTGCCGAACTTCAGCTGGTGGACCGCACCGGCCGGGAGGCGGCACTCCGTCAGGTGCTCGAGGGGCTCCAGGATTCCTACGACTATATCGTGGTTGACTGTCCTCCTTCCCTTGGTCTCCTGACCCTAAACGTGCTTGCGGCCGCGAACGCCGTCTTGATCCCGATCCAATGCGAGTATTATGGGCTGGAGGGGATATCACAGCTTCTTAACACTGTCCGCTTAGTGCAGCAGAATTTCAACCCAGGCCTCGCCATCAGTGGGGTTCTCCTCACGATGTATGACTCTCGGCTCAACCTCTGCCGACAAGTGGCCGAAGACGCGAAGGAATACTTTGGAGCCAAAG
>DASXTD010000411.1:0-1867 GCA_036505655.1 Chloroflexota bacterium | reverse complement strand
TGGAGATCTGGCACTTCGCTAGGTTTGCCGCCCACGAGTACCACGAGGCGTGCGAGCTCGCGATTGGGCTTCAGGTGGTCGTTCCTCGCTCAGGCTAGCCTTTCGCGCTATCCTTGCGCGCTGGCTTGGTGGTTCTCCCCTCGGCAAATTCACCGATTGTCCGAAGGAGGTTGTCATGGCTAGACGGCTTTCCCGGCGAGAGTTCTTCCGCAACGCCGGAGTGGCGGGTATCGGCCTCCCCGTCCTGCTGGATCTTGCCTGGCAGCCGGCGACCTCGGCAGCCCAGGCCCCGGCGGCCCCAGCGTCCACGCCAAAGATAGGGGCGCAACTGATCGGGAAGCTGGAGGGACCAACCACCGTCACGGATCCGGCCAGGTTCCCCAAGACCTTCAAGGAAGCGCCGCAGCTGGCGGAGCTGGTGAAGGCGGGCAAGCTGCCGTCAGTCAAGGAGCGGATCGGGGAAGACCCACTGGTCATCAAGCCGGTGCATGAGATCGGTCGGTACGGCGGCACCATACGCCGGGGATTCACCGGACCGGGCGACTGGTCTGCTGGTGTCCGCTTCTGCGGTAACGACAGCCTCGTGCACTGGGATATGACCGGCACCAAGCCGACTCCCCTGGCGGCCAAGAGCTGGCAGTTCAGCGACGGCGACAAGACGCTCACCATCCACCTGCGCCGGGGAATGAGGTGGAGTGACGGCAAGCCCTTCACCGCCGACGACTTCGTGTTCTGGTTCGAGGACCTGTACAGGAACAAGGACGTGGTTCCGGCCCCCTCGCCCTATCTGACCACCAAGAGCGGGCCGGCCGAGCTGGAGAAGGTCGACACCTACGCCGTGAGGTGGAGGTTCAAGGACCCGTACTGGGTGTTCGTCCTGCTCCTGACCGGGCCCACGGGCTTCGGCGGCCAAGCGCATGACAGCCACGTGAGCGCGCTCGGAGGGTATGCGCCGGCCCACTACCTGAAACAGTTCCACCCCAGGTATGTCGCCAAGGATGAGCTGGACCGGAAGGTGAAGGAGGGCAAGGTCGATAACTGGGTCAACCTGATCAAGTTCAAGGCCGACTGGGGACTGAACCCGGAGCTGCCGGTGATCTCACCGTGGATGACGACGCAGGGCAGAAACACCGCCACCTGGGTGCTAGAGCGCAACCCCTACTACTTCGGCGTGGACACCGAGGGCAATCAGCTCCCGTACGTCGACAAGGTGGTGCTCACCCTGGGGGAGAACCTCGAGGTCATCAATCTGAGAGCCATCGCCGGGGAGTACGACTGGGGCGAACGGCATCTGGATCTTCAGAAGCTGCCGGTCTTCATCGAGAACCAGCAGAAGGGCAATTACAAGGTGCACCTGGACCCGGGCGGCATCGGCAGCGACGCGGCGCTGCTCTGCAACCAGAGCTACGAGGCCGACGCCGAGATCGCCCGGTGGCTCACCAACGCGGACTTCCGCCGTGCCCTTTCGCTGGGAATCGATCGCGACCAGCTCAACGAGACGTTCTGGCTCGGCCTCGGGACTCCGGGCTCTGTCGTGTGCACGGAAGAGTCGCCCTACAACCCCGGCCGCGAGTTCCGCAAGCTCTGGTCCACCCACGACCCGAAAAACGCCAGCGCCATGCTCGACAAGATAGGGCTGAGCAAGAAGGACGGGGAGGGGTACCGCCTGCGCACCGACGGGAAGGGCCGGCTGCGCGTCGAGCTCACGACCTACCTCGGGTTCATGCCCTTCACGCAGATCGCGGAGATGATCAAGGTGCAGTGGAGAAAGATCGGCATCCAGGCCGACGTGGCGGAGCTGGAGAGGAGCCTCCTGAACAGCCGCCGGGCAAACAACGAGACCCAGATCAGCATGGAGATCATGTGG
>DASXTD010000410.1:0-3900 GCA_036505655.1 Chloroflexota bacterium | reverse complement strand
AAGGGAGCCGACCGCACGACGACACCCGAGCGGCCGGTAGCCACGGTGCCACAGGTATATGCCCTCGCCGACGCGGTGGGTGCGCGGTTCCGGGCCCTGATCCTGCTCGCCGCCGTTTCCGGTCTTCGATGGGCCGAACTTCCCGCCCAGCAAGGTAGTCATCTCGGGCACGCTGGATAAGATGCATCCTCTTGCGGAGAGCCGGGAAGGCGAGAACGGGACGGAGGAGGAATTGTGGGTCGTCGGGGTCCATATAGTAGTCGATCAGCTGCCGCTCAGCCTCTTCCGACGTCGAAGATGAATCCAAGATCGTCGCTATCCGGTCGACCTCCAGACTTTCGTGGAATATCCAGTTCCTGGATCCGAGTAACTCGTAGAAGCGGTCCACCGTGTCGCCAAGGTACTTGAGCTGGCGCTCTAGATTTTAACGTCGGGCCGCCTGTCCTTCGGGATAAGGAACCGTAGAAGCTTTAGGCCCTTGACAGTCTGCTGCATCTCTACGAAGGACGGGAGGTCGTGTGCTGATTCGTACGGCATGGCTACAGGGTCCGAAGGAAGGCCTCGACCTCAAGTATGTTGATCTTCTCGTAGTCACGGGGATGTACCACGAGCACCAGCTCGCTGCACACAGGGTCCTCTCTGGGACGAGCCACAAACGATAGCAAGATCATCTTAAGCAGACTCTCACGATCGAGGCAGGTGATACGGGCGAACTCTGCGCCGATGAGCGGGACCGCGATGCGTTCGCGCTGGCCGTGAAGGTGGGCAGCGTTCCATACCTGGTTGAGGCTGTGCCAGATGTGATCGACGGTTGAACGGGCAATGAGATCATTGCCCATCTTGCGTATAGGCGATGCCGAAAATGTGGCGGGATGGCGGTCCAAGGACTGCGACATTGACACAGAGCGCGTAGTCAGCCGGACCCGCGTCAGTCTCGAACTCCTCAACGGCTGCGCTTTCGTACCGAGAAGGATCGGAGCCACGGAACGGAACGACGGACCAACCAGCACGTGCTAGGCGCGGGTCGATGCGTCGCTTCCTCGTCTGTCGCTCTAACTCAGTGGACATTTTGTATCGTTTCCATACAGTTTTTCATGTTACTTGAAGATCCACTTGACCAGCAAACTTCACTGAGCGTGAGCGTAGCGTGTCGTACTGACATGGTCTGGGCTAAAGTGATCGAGAACTCCGCACAAGTGGAGTTTGTCAGATTCGGGGGAGGAACCGATGGATAAGCCAATCGTGCGCGATCTCTGGATGGCGATCTGGATAGCGCTAATTTTCCTGGGCGGTGGGTTGCTGATCGCCTGGGGAATCTTTACCAACTCCGGCGATTGGGACCCCGACTGGGTGCGCTGGTTGTCACTGGCATGCGGCGTGGCCTTGATAGGCGGCTTGCTGCTGCGGGCGCAGAACCCGCCGGCCGGTGCAGCCCTCATCATCCTGGGCGCACTCGGGGTAGGAGTGCTGGGCTGGTGGTCAATCATCATGCCAATCGGCGCCCTGTACATCATCATCTATACGGTCTACGACCTCAGGCGCGCTCGACGCACCGCCGTTCCGGCCTGACAGAGCGAAGGCTTCACGAGGCGCTTCATGCTGACACAGACAGACATCTGTTCGCTTGCGGCGGCTAATCGACTGGCCGCGCGGGTGCACCAAGCACAGCGTCGGCGTCCCGCTCGTTGATCCCGTACTCACGGAGTAGGCGGCGGGCTTGGAGGTTCGCCTCGGCGTACCACTGAGGGTCCTCGTCGCGTCTGGCCGCCGCGGCTTGCAGATTCTCGATCGCGTCCGCGATCTCCTCTGGTAGCTGTGTGCGCACAACCACCCGCACAGTGGCCGGGTCGACGGCGAGGCGAGCGGCGACCATATCCGCGGCAAGCGGGCCGGCGTCCTCCAGCGTGCGCGTCCGAGTGCTACCGATCCCGTCGATCGCGACCACCCACCCGTCGTCCTCGCGGGATGCGGTCGCGTCGTAAGTGGCCACACAGACAGGCTTCCCCAGCTGGACATGCCGTCACTTCATGTGACAGACCCGTAACGCTCTGGATAGTTCGAACGGTGTAAGGAGTGCCTGCGAGCGTCCTGCCGGCCCGTCGCTGGTGAGCTTCATCTTTTGGTTGCCGACCGTAACTTCGTGCTCGACTTAGGTGATGGCGGTCAAAGACAAACCCAATACATGAAGATGCTCGCGAGAATGTTCAGAATTTCCCCCCAACAGATCGTTCGTCTGAATGCACAGACTGTAAGCTAGACCTTTCAAGAAAGGGGCGCATAGGAATGGCGCAGAAAACAATCGTGGAGCTTGTCGACGATATCGACGGAAGTCCGGCCGAGGAAACCGTCAGGTTCGGGCTGGACGGTATCGCCTACGAGATTGACCTGTCACAGAAGAACGCGGCAGGGCTGCGGGATGCACTCGCGAAGTATGTCGGTGCCGGCCGCCGAGGACGCACTAGACGCTCCCTTGGGGGCCGGCCAAGGGTGACATTCGTGGGCGCATCTTCGCGGACCATTAGAGAATGGGCCCACGCTAACGACGTACCCGTGCCCGACCGGGGCAGGATTCCCGCATCTGTAATGGAGCGGTTCAATGAGGCGAACAAGCGGTAACCGACCTAAGGGGTCCGCCCCGACTGTCGGCTTCTTTGTAGCATTAGGACATTAGGCGGGTCAACATTGCCAGTTAGGGCTACCGTCGAGTTACAGAACACGCATGGAAGCAAGCCTCGGGCGGGGCCCGCGCCCAAAAGGCGGCCGGCGGCCTACGGCTCTCGGCCGTTCCAGCCGCCAGCCTCGATACGGCGGTAGTTGGGGTTGATGCCGACATTGTCCAGCACCCGGTCCGCGAGCGCTCTGGCTGAGCGCACCGCCCAGGCGCTACATCCATAGCCGAGGCCGTGGCTGGGCCACCATGGATTGCCCGAGCCCTCCATCAGCCGGTTGTCGTCGAACTTTCCACGGAGCCGCTTCTCAAGCTCGTGCACTTCGTCAGCGGCGATGTCCTCAGGTTTGGAAGTGCATGAGCGCGTTACGTAGGCGGATCAGGAGAGCTGCGTCCTGTGCCGGCGCCGCACCTAGATCGAGCGGGTCGTGACCACAGCAGGCGAGTAGCGATTGCCACTTCTCAAGCGGGTCCGAGTACCTGCCAGCTTTGGTCGCTCGCCATACCCCTGCCAACGCCGTGACTGCCTCCGGGCTAAGCGGGGCAAGGTAGCCGTCCCCGTCAACGCCGTGGTTGTCTTGCGCGTCCTGGAACAGCTCGCTGACCGCTGCTTCAAGAAAGGTCGCTGAGGCGATCACGGACGTGGCTGCGAGCGACCGATGCGCCATGTCGAAGCGCGGGCGCACCCCCTCTACCGCTATTCGGGCGGCCCGGATCCGGGTAGGGAAGGCTTGATCAGCGGGACGCGCCTGCAGCCTGCGCTAGCCACCGAGGGGGCCCACATGTCCGTTACTGAAGAGTCAGCGGGTGCCACGGCGATCCGGCCGTTCACGGTCGAGATCCCCGAGGCGGAGATCGAGGCGCTGCGGGCGCGCATCGCCGCGACGCGCTGGCCCAGCAAGGAGCTCGTCGCAGATCGGTCGCAGGGCGTGCAGCTGGCCACGCTGCAGGAGCTCGCGCGCTACTGGATGACCGAGTACGACTGGCGCAGGTGCGAGGCGAAGCTCAACGCGCTTCAGCAGTTCACGACCGAGATCGACGGCGTCGAGATCCACTTCATCCACGTCCGCTCCCCGCACGAAGACGCCATGCCGCTGATCATGACGCACGGCTGGCCCGGCTCGGTCATCGAGCTGCTCTGAGACCATCGGCCCGCTGACCGACCCGACCGGTCACGGCGGCACCCCCGGGGACGCATTCCACCTGGTGCTGCCCTCCTTGCCTGGCTACGG
>DASXTD010000409.1:0-2778 GCA_036505655.1 Chloroflexota bacterium | reverse complement strand
GGGCATTGGCAAGCGCGCGACCAGCCATGTCTTCAGGCATTCCTTCGCGACGCACTTGTTGGAAGCGGGATACGATATCCGCACGGTCCAGGAACTGCTGGGTCACTCGAATGTCGAAACGACGATGATCTACACCCATGTGTTGAATAACGGCCGCTGCCCCGTGCAAAGTCCTCTCGACCAGTTGGTTGTAAACCCAGTCGGGATAGGTGGCAGTCCGCTGCAATGTACCCGTGGAGTGGCGCTTCCCGCGCCCCGGTCGCAACTCAAGGCCGCAGCGGGGCTTGCGCTGCCAGCACCGACGCAGCTGGGATCGTGATACATTGCGAAGTCCGCAACACTTAGAATGATACGTTGGTCAAGCTAATAACAAGTTAGGCGTCATTCGCACCACACATGAATTCGCAACCTCAAGCACTGCCAGAAGACCTGATCGTCACCCTCCGGTTCTTCAGCTTCTACCTCGGCAACGGCACACTGCATCCTGAGATTCTCCCGCGCGAGCTTGGCGATTATCGCCCGAAGATTGTGCAGTATGGGAGTGAGCTTGAGCAGATTTACACGATTTACCTCCGCAACTTGAAGATTGGAGCGGATGGCAAGGTTCAGGGCGCGAGCCATGCACAGAAGCGCGCAGCGCAGTGGATTCGCCGCTACTGCGATCCGACATACATCGTCGAGCCACCATTCACGGACGATGAGGTTGAGTTAGGAGGACCATGACGCCTAACCTTTCTATGGCCTCTCCCTGTCAAGAGGGCGCACTTAAAGCGCGGCTGAGGGGTGATTTGTTTTTGGTTCACCGTCCAGCTTGCCAGCGTGACAGGATCTTCTGAGGGCTGTTACGCGTGACGGTTCTGCTCGGGGAGTTTCTCAATTACGGGCTGCGGCGGCAGCGCCTGGCGGGCGGTGCATCGCGCCAAACATCTCTTGAGGCTGCGCGGAAGGATGACGAGCGTTCTTCGTCCTCCTCTCGCTGGAAGCATTCCTTCCTCCTAGAAATTCCTCCGTGCTCCTAGCCGCCGGCTGCTCAAAACGTCGGGCTCACGCTCAGTCGGGCGTGTCCAGTTAGGCACTACTCGGGGCAGGGGCGACGCACGCGTAATCTCTTCCCAGGATCCTGATGGTGGTCCGCCGGACGGCGCGCCGCGCAATCCAAACGGGCGGGCTCGGGGCCTGTGGCCCACGGGAGCTGCGGGATGAGAGTCGCCTCTCTCCCCCGTCCGACCTCGTTCGCTCCCACGTCAGGCTCGCCCCCTCTCGACCCAGTTAGGCGCTCGGCTGACGCGCCGCCGGCGGACGCTTCTATTTCAGGAACTTCTTGGCATCGAAGGCCTCCTTGCGTTTGAGCATCAGCCAGGCGGTGCGGGCAATCCGCGCCGCCAGGATCGAAATGGCCTTGGCCTTGCCGTGCTGCTTCTCCAGCCGGGCGACGTAGGTTTGGGCCGTCGGTACTTCTCGCAGCATCAGGCAGGCGGCTTCGCCGAAGGCCCAGCGGAGATGGGCGTTGCCGATCTTGTGCCCCTTGCCGGCCGACTTCTTTCCGGCGCTCTCGTGGCAGGGGCGCACCAGCCGGCAGTAGGAGACAAAGTGCCGTTGGTCGCCAAAGCGGCCCGCGTCGTGCATCTCATAGAGCAGGATCAGGGCCAGCACCTTGCCGACGCCGGGGATCGTTTGCAGCAGGTGATACGCCTGCGGATCGTCGATCTTGGCGTGCCGCACCAGGTACAGCTCCACCGACTTAAGCTGCTCGTCGAGGTGGCCGATCAAGGCCAGGTCGGCCTGGACCATCTGTCTCACGCTCTCGTCGGCGAACTGCTCGGCGACTCCTGCCCGGTTGGCGGCGAAGGTCAGCTTCTTGGCCAGTGGCGGCAGGTTGTACTGGCTGACCGTGTTCTGGATGTGGGCCAGGGCTTCAGCTCGCGTGCGGACCAGCTTCGTGCGCCGCCGCAAGAGGTCGCGCGTGGCCCGCATCGCCTTGGGGTAGGCATAGGCGATCGGCAGCATCCCGCCCTTGACGAGCAGGGCGATCTTCTGGCTGTCGATCCGGTCGTTCTTGGCCTTCCCTCCATGAATGGCCTTCATGTAGAGCGCGTGGCCCAGCACGAAGGGAATCTGCTCCTGGGCGCACAGGTCGGCCAGCCAGTACCAGGCGAACATGCACTCGGCCGCGACGACCAGACCTTCGCGGTAGGGCCGCACCACCGGCAGAAAGCGATCGGGATGGGCGTCGATGTTCTTGTGGACCTTGGTCTGCCCGTCGTGATCGACAATGCACACGTGCATGCTTCTGGCGTGCAGGTCCACCCCGCAATAGAATTCGTGCTGCTGTTGGTAGAATCTCATCGTGGCCTCCGTGGAAGATGGATGCAGTGGAGCCCGCCAACGGGACGGTCCCCGAGACCGACCGCTGCGAGCCCTCTGGGCATCGCTCATTCAACTGGGAACGCTGCCTCCGCCGGAAGCGGAGGCCATGATGAGTATCCAGCCGCTGCACCTGGCCGCGGCGGCGTGACCGGTTATCCTAGCTTCCACCTGCACCTGCCGCCGCGGCAGGTGAGCTTTGGCGACTATGAACCCCGGCGGTTGGCAAGTCGGATTGTTTTGTCGTGGGATGCCCTGTGGGTAGAATGTCTCCCTAGCCGGTGAAACGGAGGAAAGCTCTGCTGGCGAGCAACTTTCCGAGGGATAACCGGTGGAGGGCGGAAGCAGCTTCCGTCGGCCCTGGCCAGATTCGGTCGGGGTCTTTTCGTTTGGTCCATAAGTTTGCTTTTGTCC
>DASXTD010000408.1:0-10039 GCA_036505655.1 Chloroflexota bacterium | reverse complement strand
GAACCGCGGCGCCTCCGGTCTGTGGACCCATTCGGCGCCCGAGGCTCTCTAATTTGGAGATCAGCTCGGGCAGCTCGTGGCGGTGCTCGTGGATGCCGGCGACGATCTGCGTGGGCTGACCGGCGAGCAGCAAGCTCTTCTCGATGGCGATGCCCATGGTAATCGCCGCCGCTTGGCGATCGCGCAACGTCAGTGTGCCATCAGCGCGCGCCTGATCGAGCGCGTCCACGGTGTCGAGAAACAGGAACTG
This sequence comes from Chloroflexota bacterium, assembly GCA_036505655.1. Taxonomy (GTDB): domain Bacteria; phylum Chloroflexota; class UBA6077; order UBA6077; family SHYK01; genus DASXTD01. The sequence continues at coordinate 9,789 of DASXTD010000408.1, read as the reverse complement.
CCAGTTGGCCATCAGCTCGTCGCGCATAAACGTGGCCAGCTCGTTCACCCGTGGCGCCTGTCTTCGGAGGATATTCCTCACGGTGCGCCTGTCCAGCTCCGTCTCCTGCGCAATCACGGAAAGGTGGACACCCACGGCACCAGCCTGCACGACCTGGTCGATCTTCTCGGGCGGCGTTTTGCGGCCCAACTATCCGGCCCGCGGCATGTCGGTGGGCCCGGTCAGGGGATCAAGTACCCGCGATCCTTCGAGCCCCACCAGGTCTGCGAGGTTCAGCAAGGGCGCGCTTGAGCAGTTAGCTGGTTGATTCGGCCCCGATCGCGCAGTAAATGCTGTCGAGCGCCTCGGTGGCCTGCGGGCAACTCAGGGCGGGGCCTGACTCCACGGTAACGAGCGGGGGCAGCGCCTGCCGGATCTCGGGGACCGCGACGTTGAAGAACAACAGCTGGAGCACAATGGCTAGAGCCTCGAACATGAGCCTCATCTCCCTCTGGGTTCCTACCGTGCATGCACGGGACCCAAGTGACTCTCGGAGGCCAGTATGTGCTCTTTCGGGACCGGCACGCCATAGGTATTTGCGAGGCGGAGGACCACGCCCCGAAGGATGCGGGCCGCCCCGCGAACATCTCGCTGCTGGGCGGCGGCGTAGAAGGGCGTGACCAATCTTTCATGCAGATCTCTGAGCGCGGCTTTCTTCCGGTCGGGCGGGAGGGCCTCCATCCGGGCGATGATGGCCCGGCTCGCCTTCTGGTAGTGGACGAAGGAGCGCTTGAGCGCGGGATTCGCGGCGAAGGCGCGCTTGGCGAGGCCGTCAAAGGCGCGGCGCTGCGCAGCAGTCTCGCCGGCGTCGCCCGTGGCATGACCAAGGCAGAAGTTACAGAGGAGGCTCCCGTCACCCGCGCCCCCTGCTCCGCCTCCTCCTTCTTCGCCACTCGGATTGCCGGGCGTGCCTGGCCCTGGGCCAGAGACTGCATCGATACCGGGAGCCGGACCGGGGGCGGCGTTACCCTCTTGGCCAGTCGGATCAAGCCCAATCAGCCCGGTCGGTTCGGCAGGGGGATTACTGGTGGGCTCGCCCGCTTCCCTCCCAGTCGGCCCGGCGGGGAGGCCACTGAAGTAACTCAATCCGCCCGCACGATACCCGCCGCCCGTCGAGGTGGAAAAGGCATTCGGGCCGAGGCCCGTCATAGAACCGCTGTAGTCGCCGAGCGCCGCTGGGAGGTTGACGGGCATCGTGACGGGAGCCAGGCCCTCGAACTCCGTCCCAAGATTCGCGTTGGTCCCAGGCGGGGCACTAGCGAAGGTGCTGAGTGTCGTATTGCTCGGGACGCCGATCAGGCCCATCAGGGCGTCGAAGTAGTTGCCCTGCTGGAAGGACGCCATTGGGCCAGGCCCAGGAATCGTCGTCACGGGATTGCCGAAGGTGTTGCCAGGGACGTTACTGGTCAGGTTGCTCCCGAGAACATTCGCGGCGCTCTGGCTTCCAAGCGCTGCACCAGCCGCACGGGTCATCGTGCTCAACGGGGCGAACCCCGAAGGCAACGCTTGCCCAACGAAATTGATGCCCGCCCCCACGAGCCCGGGGTTGAATCCCGTTGCTGTCGGCGGCCCGGCAACGTTGAAGCCCGGCTGGCCGAAGGTCCCGCCGCCACCTTCGCCCGAGCCGCCGCCGCCCTCCGTGACTTGCAGATAGCCGGGGATCTGTTCGTACTGCTGCATCGGAGCACCCATCAAGTCCGGGGTGGCCCCCCCGCCGAGCGATTCGCTCGCGCCCGGGGCGCCGAGGTAGCTGAAGGGGGCGTTGCCGCTCGAGCTCCCGAGAGGCCCCGTGGGAAAGGAGATATTGGGCGCCGTCCCGGGCTGGCCGGTATTCGACAGCGGAGCCTGGCTTGGGGACCTGCCGAGGTAGCCGGAGGAGAGACCGCCGGTTATAGATTCTGGAGCTCCGGCAGCCGCCCCCTCGAAGAGGCTCGTGCCGGTCGAACCGTAGAGACCACCGCCCGAAGCTGGTTGGCCGCTGTACAGGTTGACCCCTGGGGAGGAAAAGCCAAGGCTCGCCGTCGTTTGATTGGCAGGTGTAGCGCCGCCCTGGAGGCCTGGAAATTCCTGCATGAGGCGGGCAAGCAGTTCATCGTAGGTGCCGGTGCCGCTGGCGCTGGGGTCGCCGCCACCGAGGCTCACCGGCCCGAAGAAGGGCATCAGCGTCCCAAGGCCGAGACGCCGATCCCGAAGTGCGTCGTAGGAGCGGGGTCCAGAGCGTCAGGAACACGAACGGCAGGGGCGAACGACCGCGTGGACGGGCTGAAGAGAATTCCCATCTCCCATGCTCTAGCAAGTCCCGCGCGCTTATGCGAGAAAAAACGCGTTTTCGGAATCGCTCCGAGAAGGAATCGAGGCGACAGCCCGCCACGGATCGCGTGGGCCGGGCGACACCGAGCGGTGCTGAGCCATGCTGAGCGCCGCCTTTTTGATTTTGCCGCGCGGGACTAAACGTCTCTTACGCGCGAAGCCACCCGAGGGGTCGCATAGAGGCCCCCCACCCTCCCCCAGGCCACCAGTCAGGAGATCGCCTCGCTGCGCGGCACGGGCGAGCTGCAGGAGCGGCTAGAGGGCAGATCGCGGGGCGATACGGGAGGCCCTTTTGTTGGCGCGGCCTGTGCCCGTGGGACCCGCCAAGAAGCCCACATGAGGCCACGGCTGCCCCACATGGCCCGCCGGGGGGCCGGCCCCTCCCGTGACGTGGGCATGGGCCGTGCGAGGGGGCGGGGTGCCGTGCCCTGCTCAGGCGGGCGCATAGAGACCACGAGCCCGCGGCCGAGGCATGGCGCCCACCTCATTGACGCCGGAGGGAGCAGACACAAGGAACGGCCCGAGCCCTGTGCGAGCCCAGGCCGTCGGAGGGAGAGAGACGCGCTACGAGGCTAGGCTGTCCGCCAGGGAGCCCTGACGGACAAGCTGCCCGAGGGTGGAGGCCGTGAAGGGCCGGCCGGAACGGGCGAGGATGCCGGCCCGCACCAGCTCGGCAGAGATCGCACGGAGGGAGAAACCGCCCTCGCGGAGCCGGAGGATCATGCTGAGGGTCGCTTGCTCTTTCGGATCGGCCTGGACACGCCCGGCCGCGTCGAAGCGAGCCCCAAAGCGCGGCTGGCGGCTGATGCGCCGGCCCTGCGCTCTCAGGTGGGCCATGGCCGCGTGGGTGCGCTCTCCGATGGCCCGGCGCTCCCATTGCGACACGGAGGCGACGAGGTTGAAGAACAGCTCTCCGCTGGCGCTCGCGGTGTCCACGCTCTCCTGAATACTCGTAAACCCCACCCGGGCCCGCTTGAAAGTCTCCATCAGGTTCCCGAGGTCACGCACCGAGCGCGTGAGCCGATCGAGTTTGACCACCACCAGGGCATCAAAGCAGCGCTGGCGCTTGGGGAGAGCAGTGAGAATCTCCTGCAGACCCGGACGCCTGAGGTCCTTGGCGCTCTTGCCCTCGTCGCGGACCACGGACACGAGCGGCCAGCCCTTCGCCTCGCAGTAGGCGCGAATACGAGTCTCCTGCACGTCTAGGCTGACGCCCTCGCGGGCTTGGTCGTCGGTAGAGACACGCACATAGCCAATAGCCCTGATCGTCATCATTTCCTACTCCAGCAGCCGCGCCAGCTCCTGCCGCTGGCGGTTCGTGGTGAGGTGCGTGTAGATCGTTGTCGTGTTGATACTGGCGTGGCCCATGCTTTCCTGGATGAGCTGCAGATCGCCCCCCCGCTCGTAGAGCCGGTGCGCGAACGAATGACGGAGCATGTGGGGATGAACCGGGCGCCCGATGATCGGGACCACGGCGCGGTGGATCAGATGCCAGATGCTTCGTCCGAGCAACGCCTGGCCGGCGCGCCGCACGCGGTTGGCGCCTGTGAGGTGGGCGTTGACGAACACAAACGGTGCCGGCGGTACGGGGAGCAATTCCGCGCGGCGCTGCTCTGCCTCCTCTCGGGATTGCGTGCGAAGGTTACGATAGACGACGCCCCGACGCCCCTTGCCTTGGCGGAGCTTCCAGCTCGCCCCTGGGCCCTCACGCCTGAGGTTGCCGAGGGGGCGCGTCACCAACTGAGGCCGGACGTCCTCGAGGTATTCGCGCAGGATCGCCGCGAGCCGCGGGACGATGGGGAGCTCGCGATCCTTGCCGCCCTTGCCGTTGACAACGCGGAGCCGCCCCGCCTCAAGGTCCAGATGCACCACCTGGAGTGCGGCCAGCTCCGCGCATCGGAGCCCGGTCAAGAGCGCGGTTGCCACGAGCGCATAGTCACGGCGCCCCAGCAGCGAGCGCGCCACCGCCAGCACGGCGAGAACCTTCTCTTGCTCGGGAATGGTGAGATAGCCCGGCAGCTTCTTTTGCGTCCGGAGCATGAAGCAGTTGGCGGCGGGATTGGTGGTGACGATCTCCTCGCGTACGAGGTACTGATACAAGCTCCGGAGCGCGTGTAGGTGTCGGTTCGCGGTCTGCGGTTTGACCCCGCGATGCGCCTGAAGCCAGCCCATATAGAATTCAATGTGGCGGAAGTCGACCTGGTCGGGGCGCTCGAGGGGCGGGCTGGCGGTGGCACAAAACTCGAGGAAGGTCTTGAAGTCCTCACCATAGCTCCGCACCGTGTTGTCGCTCCGCCGCCGGACGAATTGGAACCACTTGAGGAAGGACGGCACCAGCTCGGGGAGGGTGCGCCCCTGCCGCGCGATCGACGCGGGCGCGAGCCGGACCAGCTTGGCGGAACTTGCTCGGGGTTCCCGCCCGCGAGTCATGGCTGGCTCTCGTTCAGGAGGCGGCCAGCCATGTCCCTTGCGCAGGGCCCCAGCAATCCCCCGGCGATCTCGCGCAGCTCGGAGGAAATGAAAAACGCTGCCGATTCGTCGAGCGGGTTCTGATCAATGGGGCTGCTCGCGGCGAAGTAGACGAGCCGCGCGAGGCCCTGGAGCCGGAGCGCGGCATAGCCAGGGTCGAAATTGTTCGGCGCGTGGTGGCTGCTCTGGAGCGCGGCCGGACGCTTCTGCTGCGTAACCTTGGGTGGTAAGCTCTTAGATGCCATTGCTTCCTCCCGGGAGGTTGGAGGTGATGGGCCGTGCGCCCTCGGCGTGTTCACAGCACGCCGGGGGCGTCTTAATGCCTAGGGCTCGATACTGCCAGAGCGCTCTAGCATATGTCAAGGGCCTTCCTAGACCGCTCTAGGGGCCGAGCCTGTGGTAATCTCGGGGCGTGGCGAAGCGGAAAGATCCTCACGCAGTCGCCCTGGGCCGGCGGGGTGGCAAGAAGGGCGGCAAAGCCCGATGGGAAGGGGTCTCGAAGAAGGAGCATTCGGACCTGGCCCGGAAAGCGGCGCGGGCGCGGTGGGCGAAGGGTCGCAAACCGAACAAGCTCGCCTGATGTTTCTAGCAGTGACACTAGAGAAGTTTGGATTCGCCTGGCCCCGGCGCGAGACGAGCAGCCAGGCCGCATGACGGGTCGAGCGCAGAAGATGAAGAAAGGCCCAGACAGTTCAGCGCTGAGCGGGCCGGCCCATGAATGGGCCAGCCGGTACGACGTGTCTCCAGCGGTCCTAGCCGACAAGTCCTTCCGCAAATTCGTGGCCTATATCGAGACAGCGCCCCGCGACTTAGAGGCCCGGGCGAAGATGCGCCCGCATATCGACGTTGAGGCCCTACATCGGCGCGCAGTCCCCAGCCCGGAACTGTGGCCGCTCGCTAACCGCGTCACGGTCATTGCCAATGCCGATCTGATGGCGGGGCACTTACGCCTGCCCGTAGAGAAGATCCGGCAAAAGATGTTCAACACGGGCGCGGCGGTTTTCCGGACGGAGGGTGTCGAAAGGCGCAGGAGCTACCACGATGCCTTCTGGCCCTGGGTCAGGATCTATTCGGGCAGTTACACAGCGGACGGCGTCACAACGCATGAGGAAATCATCGAACCGTTCTATCCCGACGACCGCCCCATATCCTTCAAGGATTTGCAGCTGACGCTGCAGGACCACGCGGCAGCGTCCTTGCAACATTATCCTGGAAACGACATGATATCCCGAATGGCCTTCGGTGATCTTGGAGTGGCAGACCGTTACGTCGTTGAATATCTCGGGCGGCGGAAACCATTCCAGTTACTAGAGGCGTACCGGCCCGTTCTGGGCTCCCTCAGGCGACAGATTCAGGCCCAGGCCCGTAGCGGCGGAGCGCTGGACCCTCGCGATGTGGAGTCGCAATTGTTTGAGGCCGTGATGAAATACAAGCCCGGCGGGCGGGTGCCGCTCCCCGCGCATATCACGAAAATGATCGGGAGCCGCAAGACGGGCTTAGGGTGGAACCTTGAGCGTATGCGCCGGGACTGGCAGGAGTCCGAATGGCAGGCGGCAATTCCCCTTGATAGCCACCCCGAGGGCGCAAAGGCAGGGGACTCGCCGCATCCCCACGGCCACGGTGATTTCCTTGACGAGTCGCCGGGCCCGCTGGCCCGCCAGGAGACACTGGCCAGTCTGAAAGCGGCCTGCAGAGATACCCAGGACGGGCAGATTCTTGATGGTCTTGCCTCGGGGCGTTCTCAAGAGGACATTGCCGCGGAGATCGGGATAAGCCAGCCGGCAGTCTCCAAACGGATTGCCAGGATCCGCGCCAGCATCCAGGGCACCTAACCACCGAGAGGTCTCCCAGCAGAAAAGTTTTGGGCCGGTTATAAAACGGCCCCGGCCCCGGCTTTTAGTAGGTGATGGCACATTCAAGCCAAAGCCCAGCCGAAGGGGCCCATCTAGAGCTAAGCGATCCCAAGATAGTTGCTGCCGGCCTCGCCGCTGGGGGCAAGATAGCCCGCGTTGCCGATGCCAATGGGCGCCTGACCTTCTGGCTATCCGAGTTGCCGTCCGACTTTCTCACCCGCCTCGCGAATAACGAAATCACAGTCTCAGCGCGGGATTTTATTTCCCGCATGGAGAGCGTCCTGGGGATGATCCGCGACCGGCAGCGGGGGCGGCGGTGATCCCTGTCGTTCCGGTGGCCTCCGGCTTTGCCGTCTTCGGGCCTAAGACGGATCGCGCGGCTCAGATTGAGAAGTTGTTACGCGTAGGATCGGAGACGCGGGTATTGACCACCCTCCTGGGACCCGATTCTCCCCTTGGCTGGGATCTCGCGCGACAGGCAGCCGACCTCGAGCGCGCCGGCAACAACGCCGCGCTGGACGAGTGATATGGCGGGAGGCGGCTACGTCAAGCTGCACCGCTCGATTCAGGATCATCCCCTGTGGACACGCGAGCCAGCCTCGCGGGCCCAAGCGTGGATGGATCTCGTGATGCTCGCCGCGTGGGAGCCGCACCGGGTCATCATCGGACACCGTACCGTCGAGCTGGTACGGGGCGATGTTCCTGCCTCGGTGCGTTTCATGGCCCGGCGGTGGCGGTGGGGCCATAAGAAAACCGTCGCCTTCATCGCGTGGCTCGAGGCTGACCAAATGTTGGCCAAAAAGCGGAACGGTTTGGGGAACGGTATCCCGAGCGTCTTTTCTATCGTGAATTACGAGATTTACCAGGGGGGTGATGACGAGAGGGGAACGGATAAGGGAACGCCAAGGGGAACGGTTGGGGAACGGTTGGGGAACAAGACTAAGAAGGTAAAGAAGGGAAAGAAAGAAACTACTACCTCGGGGGCGGTGGCGGTGACCTTGAATGGCGACGGCCCCGAGGCAGTCTGGGGCACGCCCGCGGCCCTGGCCGCCCTCTACAACCGGAGCATCCCGCCCGGCCACCCGCAAGTCGTCCGGCTGGCCATTGGGCGGCTGGCCAAGCTCACCCTCGCTCTGACGCAATTCCCCACCCGCGAGTTTTGGGTGGGAATCTTCGCAGAAATCAGCCAGTCCAGCCTCCTGCGAGGCGAGCGGCCCAGCCCGGGTCATGAGAGTTTCCGCGCCGACCTCGACTGGCTGTGCAGCCGGGGCAAGGACGGGATTGAGAACGCCCTCAAGGTCTCCGAAGGCAAATACCGAGATGCCGTATCCCTGGAGGACTTCGATCGATGACCACGCTGCTCGAGCCCCACCGCCAGAAGCTGCGCGATTGCGGCCTGACGCCTGAGACCTGGGAACGCGCGGGGCTGCATAGCGGCAGCGCGGCCGAGGTCAAAGACACGCTCGGCTACGGTGTCCAGGGTGGAGGGCTCGTCATCCCCTATGACGAGACCTACGCGCGGGTCCGCATCGACCACCCCGGCCCGGACGGAAAGCGGTATCGGTCCCCGAAGGCCACGGGCAACCGGCTCTATGTGCCGCCGGCCGCGGCCCCGCTCCTCCCGATCCCCGGGCAGCCGCTCTACATCACCGAAGGCGAATTCAAGGCGCTGAAGGCCACGCAAGAGGGGTTCCCCTGTCTCGCGCTGGCTGGGGTGTGGAGCTGGAAGACGAAGATCCACGGCAAGAGCTTTCCCATCGCAGACCTTGATCGCGTGGTGTGGAAAGACCGCCGCGCCATCGTGGTGTTCGACAGCGACCTGGCGGACAAGCCCACGGTGGCGTGGGCCGAGCACGCGCTCATCCAGGAGCTGCGCGGCCGCGGTGCCGACGTCTATGTGCTCCGCCTCCCCGCTGGCCCCAAGGGCGAGAAGATGGGCCTAGACGACTACCTGGTGGCGCCCGGCCCCGCTGCTTTCAAGGCATTGCCGATGCGCCCGGCCCAGGCCGCTGACGACAGCCCACCGGATTTCCTGCGCGTGTCCGATCTTGTCGATGCGTACCTCCTCCGCGTGTCCCAGCCGCATCACCGCATCCAGCTCGGCTACCACGAGTTAGACACTGTGCGCGGCATCGCCCCTGGCGAGGTCTGCACGATCATCGCCCGCTCGGGCGTCGGCAAGACGGCCTTTGCCTTGAACCTTATAGACCGCATGACGTCGCCAGAACAGCTCCCCACCCTCATGTTCTCTTTGGAGCAGCAAGGCACCGAGATCCTCGAGCGGATAACCAGCATGGTGACCGGCTGGCCCGGGCGCGAGGTGGAAAAACGTGCCCGGCTCGAAGATCCCGAGTTGACAGAACGGTTGCGCGAGGTCTGCGACCGCTGGGGCCACGTCGTCTTTGTCGAGAAGCCGTGCGCCCTGGAGCAGATTGACAAGATCCTGATCGAGGCCCGTAGCTCGAATCTCTGGCCGGCGCCGCTGCGCCTCGTGGTCGTGGACTACCTCGGCATGATCGGCCAGTCCAAGCCGTCGAACGCCTACGAGCAAACCTCGCGGGTGGCGCGGGAGCTAAAGAACTACGCCAAGCGGCACCGCGTGGCCGTCCTCATGCTATGCCAGGTAGACCGCGAAGGCGGCTCTGGAGGCGAGCCTATCTCGCTCAAGATGGCCCGCGATTCCGGTGTCATCGAGGAGTCCGCGGACTACCTCCTTGGCCTCTGGCGGCCGGAGCTGAAGGACGGCATCACGCGAGAGGTGCGCGAGAGCGTGCGGGGGCAGTTTGTGGTCGCCGTCCTGAAGAACAGAAGCGGACCCGCCCCGAGGAAGGTCACTCTTCATTTCGATCCGACGAGCCTGCGAATCTCCCCGTCCGGTGTGCCTATGCCTGGTGTCCCGGCATGGGTGCAGGAGACGGCATGATGGGCCAGCGCCTGGCGCCCGTCACGCCGGATCGGCTCTCCAATGCCTGAGCCGGAGACCCTGGCCGTGCTCCTCCGGGCCGTGGGCCGCTACCTCATCGCCGTCTGTCCCAAGAACACGCTGACCCTCGATTCCGCCCAGCCGGCGCTCAGGATGCCGCCGCCGATCTTCTGCGAGGCGTGCTGCGAGCTGGCC
>DASXTD010000407.1:0-2968 GCA_036505655.1 Chloroflexota bacterium | reverse complement strand
GAAAACCCGGACGCCTACGAGATCAAGGTTAAGGCCATCACTCACCGGAAGAATCCGATCAGCTATGGTCTCATCTGCCGCCAGTTCGAGGACTACCCGCGCTGGCTCTTCCGCTCCAGCTCCTTCCTTTATCAACTGGCCGAGAAGAAAGGCCTTACCCAGGTGAAGGAGGTCTACTTCCCAGACTTCGTCGGATGGGGTTGGGGCTTCGGAATCATCCGAGCCGACGTCAAGACTCCCGAAGAAGCGAAGCAGATCATGGACCTGGCCTGGGAGGTCCAGCCGCAGCGCTGGATGATCGTCGTTGACGAAGATTGCGACGTCCTCGACATGAATGAAGTGCTCTGGCGGATGATGGTGGTCTGCGATCCCGACACCTCCATCTTCAAGGGTCCGGTTACCCCCTTCGAACCCGGTACTCGAGTCGAGCTCGATAAACCGGTGACCACCCAGCCCCTCGGTTTCGATGCCACGTTCCATTCGAAGGGACTGGAGTTTGCCCCGATCAACAAGCTCAGTCGCGAGCTGCGGACGAAAGTGAATGCTCGCTGGCGCGAATTCGGCCTGACCATGTAGCCAGCGCAGTTCGCCCTTTCGCCGCAGCGCTTTGCAGATTCGCACGAGCGGGGGTAGGCTTCAGCTGAAAAGGCTGACCTCAGGGGGGAATTGGGGGCGCAGCTCCCAACATCCACTACGCCCCCTTCCCCTCGAGGGGAAGGGGGCAGGGGGATAGGGTGCTTTCAAAAGAGGATAACGAGCTTCTCACTAGGATCGAGCCCGGCACGCCGATGGGCAATCTGTTTCGGCAGTACTGGATGCCCGCGCTGCTTTCCTCCGAGCTGCCTGAAACAGACGGCGCACCCAAACGCCTCCGCCTCCTAGGCGAGGAGCTGGTCGCGTTCCGCACGACCAGCGGCCAGGTGGGGCTCCTCGCCAACAATTGCTCCCACCGAGGGGCCTCTCTCTTCTTCGGCAGGAACGAAGAGGAAGGCTTGCGCTGTGTGTATCACGGCTGGAAGTACGACGTGGCAGGCAACTGCCTGGACATGCCCAACGAGCCCCCCGAGACCTCATTCAAAGAGAAGATTCACCACCAGGCTTATCCAAGCTGGGAACAAAACGGCGTGATCTGGACCTACATGGGTCCGCGCAAGGACCCACCTCCGCACCCTGAGCTGGAGTGGACACAGGTCCCCGTGGGGCACTTCACAATGGGCAAGACGCTGCGCGAGTGCAATTGGGCCCAGGCGTTCGAGGGCGACATCGACGACGCACATGTGTCCTTCCTCCACAGCCGTCTCCGCGGTTGGGGCAGCGACGGCCTGGCCTCCCAGCTCATGCATGCAAGCAAGGCCCCGCACCTGGAAGTGGTGGAGACGGTAGGCGGCGTGATGTACGGAGTGCGTCGGCCCGCCAACGAGGACCAGTACAACTGGCGGATCAAGCATTTCATGTTCCCTAGCTTCACTATGGTCACCACGGGGACACCCCGCGACGAGGGAACGCTCCCCAGTCACATGTGGATGCCGGTCGACGATCATCACACGATGCAGTTTGGGATTCGATGGAATCCGACCGAGCCCCTTACTGAGGAGCAGCTGCTGGATGGTGCCGTTTCGAACGTGCATGACTATCTGCCGAACGGATCAGATCCCCTCGAACAATTCCGCCCGGTCGCCAATCGCTCCAACGACTACCTGCTGGATTACGACCTGCAGAAAACGACCCAGTATTCGGGTGTCCCGCTGATCCCCTTGCAGGACAAGGCGATCACCGAGAGCATGGGACCAATCCTGGATCGCACTCGCGAGCACCTGGGCAGCACGGACGCCATGGTTGCGCAAGTGCGACGGCGACTGATCGCCGCGGCCAAAGCGCTCCGTGACGAAGGCACCCCACCACCCGGCGTCGATAACCCGGAGATCTATCGAGTCCGCTCAGCCATCGTGAATCTGCGCAAAGACGCTGATTGGATCGAAGAGACGCGCGAGGTGGTCAAGGCCTTCAACGGCCAGCGCGCTGCGTCCGTCGTCTAGGCGGTGGCCCAACGTCCAAGTCGTTGGCGGAACTGGGAAAGGCGTCTTTCCCATGAGCGGCCTATCTCCGAGGGACCGGTCCGAGCACTGGGTAGGCACCTGGACGACGGCGCCGGCCCCAATTGAAGGGGTGAGGCTCGGCGATCAGACCGTGCGCTTGATTGCGCACATCAGCATCGGTGGGCCCAGCCTACGAGTGCGCCTATCGAACGCACACGGAAATCAGAGGCTCCGCGTGGGCGGCGTGCACGTAGCTCTGCGAGGCGAAGGAGCGGCTGTCCGCCCGGAATCGGATCGAACCGTGACGTTCGACGGGTCGCTGACTACCGTGATAGCAGCCGGGGCCCTCGCCGTCAGCGATCCGGTGGTGCTCGAGATTCCTCCACTGGTCGACCTGGCCGTGAGCATCTACCTGCCGGATGAGCTCGTTGCGCCTTTCCAGATCACGGGTCACGGCAATGCGCATCAGACCGGCTACATTTCCCCCCGGGGCGATTTCGGGGGCGCGTCGGTCCTCCCCGATCATCAAACGACCGAGTCTGTGTTCTTCTTGAGCGGCATCGACGTGCTGGCTGACGGCCAGATAGGTGGCATCGTGGCCTTCGGTGACTCGTTGACGGACGGCAACCTGTCCAAGCTCGACGCGAACTATCGCTGGCCTGACGAGCTGGCTCGCCGCCTCGCCGCGCGAGGAGGACGGTTGCTGGGCGTTATGAACCAGGGCATCGGCGGGAACCGCATCCTGCACGACGTGAGAGGCGATAGCGGCCTCCGCCGCTTCGACCGCGACGTGCTGGCCCAGCCGGGGGTGACCCACGTAATCGTGCTGCTCGGCATCAATGACATCCGCAATCGGCAGCAGAAAGCCGAAGAGGTGGTTACCGCTGACGAGATGATCGCCGGCCTACACCAGCTAGCTCTGCGCGGGCAGG
>DASXTD010000406.1:0-3802 GCA_036505655.1 Chloroflexota bacterium | reverse complement strand
TCTTCTCCCTTGCGGATCACCACGTTGAAGGTGGCTCCGTCGGGATCCTTCTCGCGATAGTCCTCCCGGAAGTGCCCGCCCCGGCTCTCCTTTCGCTCGATGGCCGCGCGGGTGATCGCCTCCGACACGGTGAGCAGGTTGGCCAGGTCGAGCCCCGTGTGCCATCCAGGATTGTACTCGCGATTTCCCGCTACGCCTACCTGCTGAGCCCGCTCCCTCAGCCCATCGATCGCCTTCAACGCGCGTTTCATCTCGGCCTCCGTCCGGACGATGCCCACCAGTGTCTGCATCATAGTCTGCAGCTCCTGCTGTAGGTGGTAGGGTCCGCCCCCATCGGCACTGGCGGTCCGCTCGAACGGGGCGAGGGCACAGCGGATGGAGTCGCCGACCTCGGCAACATCGACCTCCGCGAGACGGTGGTCCCGCGCAAATGCCGCCGCGAACTCCCCGGCCCGCTTGCCGAATACCAGAAGGTCGGAGAGTGAATTGCCTCCCAGCCGATTCGCGCCGTGCAGTCCCGCGGCACACTCACCGGCGGCGAAGAGCCCGGGCAGAGTGGAGCTCTGCGTGTCGCCGTCCACCCGGATACCTCCCATGATATAGTGGGTGGTCGGCCCGACCTCCATCGGCGTGGTAGTGATGTCGATATCGGCGAGCTGCTTGAACTGGTGATACATGCTGGGAAGCTTCTTGATGATGTACTTCCGGGCGTCGGGGAGCTTCCGTTTGATCCAGGAGATATCGAGAAAGACTCCCCCGTGCGGGCTGCCCCTTCCTTCGCGAACCTCGCGCAGGATGCAGCGGGCGACGTGGTCACGGGTCAACAGCTCGGGAGGCCGCCTGGCGTTCTTGTCACCCTGGGTATAGCGCCACCCCTCTTCCTCGCTGTCCGCCGTCTGGCTCCGGTAGTTCTCGGGGATGTCATCGAACATGAAGCGCTGGCCCAGCCGGTTCAGCAGAACACCACCTTCCCCCCGCACGCCTTCGGTGACCAGGATGCCTCGTACGCTGGGCGGCCAGATCATGCCGGTGGGATGGAACTGCACGAACTCCATATCCTGCAGCGCGGCCCCGGCCTGGTAAGCGAGCGCCTGGCCATCGCCGGTGTATTCCCAGCTGTTGCTGGTGATCGAGTACGCCCGGCCGATGCCGCCGGTCGCCAGCACGACGGCCTTGGAACGGAAGAGACGAAACCGTCCGCGCTCGCGGTCGTAGCCCAGCGCGCCGGCCACCCGGCCACCGTCGGCGAAGAGCTGGAGGATGGTGCACTCCATGTGCACGTCGATCCCCTGGTGGATGCTGTGGTCCTGGAGCGTACGGATCATCTCCAGCCCGGTCCGGTCCCCTACGTGCGCCAGACGGGGATACTTATGACCCCCGAAGTTGCGCTGAAGGATGCGCCCGTCGGCAGTGCGGTCGAAGAGCGCACCCCATGCCTCCAGCTCCCGGACCCGATCCGGCGCCTCCTTCGCGTGCAGCTCGGCCATGCGGTAGTTGTTGACGTACTGACCGCCGCGCATGGTATCGGCGAAGTGCACCCGCCAGCTATCGCGATCGTCCACATTGGCCAAGGCGGCGGCGACTCCTCCCTCGGCCATGACGGTGTGGGCCTTGCCCAGCAGGGACTTGCACACCAGGCCAACCTTGGCCCCCGCAGCCGAGGCCGCGATCGCCGCCCGGAGGCCCGCTCCGCCGGCGCCGATCACGAGGACGTCGTGCTCGTAGGTTTGGTATTCGGGCATTAGTCGCGAGTCACGACTCCCTCACAGAATTCTCCAATCCACCCACACTCCCATCGAGCAGAGCCTGACGTACAGGTCCGCGAACGCCACGGAAAACAGGCTGGTCCAGGCCCACCGCATATGTGCCCGATTGAAGCGACTGGAGCAGTCGTAGAGCCGCTGACGCACTGGTCTTCGGGAGAGCTGGTCCAGGTATCCACCGATCACGTGGCGCAGGGAATGGCAACCCAGCGTATAGCCGCCGAGCAGGATGACGTTGGCTGCGAGCACAACGGTCCCCAGCCCGATGCCGAACGACTGGTGGCCGGTGGCCGGGTCGATGAACCACAGTGCCTGGTAGACATCGTAGGACAGCACCCCCAGAAATAAGAGGGCGATATAGAGGAAGTAGCGGTGAATGTTCTGAACGATCAGTGGAAAGGCCGCCTCGCCGCAGTACTCTTTCCGAGGCTCGCCCACCGCGCAGGCAGGCGGGTCCGCCCAGAACGCCTTGTAGTACGCGCCGCGATAGTAGTAACAGGTCAGCCGGAAGAGTCCGGGGAACGGCAGGATCAGGAGGGCGGGCGAAAACACCAGCCAGCTTGGCCACCACTCGGGCTTGGGTCCGAGCCAGGCGTGGGGCGAGCTCCCGAACAGCTCAGGGGAGTAGAAGGGAGACAGGTAAGGACCGTAGGTGTAGTGCGTGCCCTGGAACGCGGCCCAGGTCGCATAGACCAGGAAGGTGGAGAGCAAGAGCACGACGATGGCCGGCTGTACCCACCACCAGTCCTGGCGCATGGTTTGGCCGAACCGGCGGTGAACAATTGGGAGCTGCGCGTGCGCCATTGCGGATGCTCTCCCCCGGCTGAGCCGGGGTGCGTCTCAGGTCTGGAACGGCGAGGTAGTGCGGCCGGCAGGGGCGCGAGCCAGCAGGGATATTCAAGGCGACAGTGGAACCTGTCAATGCCGCCGGCGGTCAGGTTGTAGGGGTGCCAAGCTGCTCGAGTAACCGCTCCACCAGCTCTTGCCGCTGGACAAGGGCATGCCGGAGCGTGTGGCGCTCGGTTCGGGCAACTTCGCGCTCCAGGTCCGGCAGGTAGGCGACCAACAGATCGCGTAGGATCTCGGTCTCTAGGTCAGTCAGAGCCAGCTGCATACGTGGATGCTCCTGGTTTTTGGGCAATGCAACCTTGTTTTCGCCTCGAGGTATCGGGATCACAGCCTGGCCACGGCCTGGGCAACCCGGTATTGCCAGTAGATGAACAACGGTGCGCCCACCAGCTCCAGAATGATGAAACCAATGTAACGCGCCCCTTGCTCTTCGATGGGCAGCACCAACCAGAGCAGGGCCAGCCCTATCCCCAACCAGATGCCCCCGAAGAATCTCAGATTGCTATCGAGGACCGGGGCCTGAGTAGCGATCGGGATCAGCGCAAGCAGCCCGGTGCAGATCTGCAGGAGGAGTCTACTCATGGTAACGTAGCACCCCCTGAGGCTGAGGAAAGGAAATGAGAGGCAAACAAGGTGGTCAAGAGCAGGAGTACGAGCGCCAGTACCGCAAACCAGGCATATGCGTGGAGTGCCCTGCGCCGAAACTCCTGGCCCCGCTGGGTGAGCTGATGGGAGGGCCAGGCTATTTGGAAGGGACTAGCCCCCTGCACCCGATGTCGAACCATCTGGACATAGCAAAAGACACCATATGCCCAGAGCGCGACTGCGATCGCAGAGACTAGGGCCAACAGAGCTATTCCAAGCCTCTCCACTCGCTCCTCGGAACGTTGACCTGCGCTCAATATTGTCCACTGTCTTACACTGCAGAAGGCGCTTAGCGTGAGGCTTTCGCCAGTCGCTCGCGGATCGGCGGATAGAATTGGGTGAAGACGTTGTCGTGCGCGGCCTCCGCGGCATGACACGAATAGCACGACGCCGAGCCTGGCAGCTTCGCTCCGATGGAGGCCGAGTCGCCAAACCCATAGAAAGCCCACCCCGACTTGTCGATCCCTTTCTGCTTCAGGTGAATCTCGATGCCGGGCACGCGATCTCCCTCGTAGAAGCCGGCGCGCGCCGGGGAGGCCTTCTGG
>DASXTD010000405.1:0-2116 GCA_036505655.1 Chloroflexota bacterium | reverse complement strand
CAGGAGGAGTTACCCGCGCAGCATCGAGCGCGGCCTGGGTCGACACCACCGCAAGAGCAATAACCAGCGCGTGGGCCAGAACCGAGGTGGTCAGCCACTGGGGCTTGAGGTCTGCGTGCGTTCCCGAAGCCAGAAGGACATCGAACATATGTCACTCGGAATCGAGGAGTACGGTCGTAAGCTACCGTTTCATAGGTAAGGCCCCGGTGAATGGGGGATGAAGGTTCTTTCAATCAGCCGCAATTCACTCCCGAGCTCATCGGGTGGAGGTGATTATGAGACTCGAAGCCCGTGCTTTTGGCATGGCGGCCGGAATTGTTGCCGCTGCGCTGTTCACCATCTGCGCCCTCGCCATCGCGATAGCCCCCGAAGCGACAACGGCGCTTGCCAGCTACCTGGTGCATATGGATCTGTCGGGGATGTCTCGGACATTGACGCTGGGCAGCTTCATCGGTGGCCTCATCATCTGGACACTGGGCACCGCCGTCTCATTCGGCTGCGCCGCGGCGATCTACAATTGGCTCATTGCCCGCGCCCCGGGCCGGGAACCGATTGCAGCGCAGCGTCCGGCCACTCAGCGAGTGTGACTCTCGGATGAGCACGGCCCACCGGTCCAATAGAGCTTCAAACGCAGGTGGGGTTGGCGGCAGCACCATGCTCACGCCGCTCGTGATTCCCGCGGTGTACGGCCTCTGGCAGGAGAGCTCGCTGAACTGAACGTCGAAGACCGCATCGTCCGCTCCTGCGGAGACCGCCACCGCCCAGCTCAGTGACTCAGAATGGTAGGTAAATCAAATAGGCTGATGGCAGGCGTGTCCTTGTCGAGGGCCTACGGCACCACGATCTTCGGCTCGGACAAGGCGCCCACTTGGGTGAGCGATCCTCCAGTGGAGGCGTCCTTCGCGGTGGCCTCACCAATCGTTGGACTCGAGTGACTCACCATCACGGCGCAGAGACCGCCGTGCTGCGCCACGTTCACCACCTGCTTTTGGGACGCACGCGCCAGGATCGAGACCCCATGTTCACTGGCCGCGAATCCCATCACGGTGTAGAACGGCTCGGCGTAAACCGCGCCGTCCGGCCCCAGCACCGGGAACTCACGCACTGGAATCGTCGCCAGTTGTTGGACTACCCAGCGGCTCGGATCGGCTAGAGCCGCCTCGACCGATGTGCGCCAGGCGGAATCCGGCACCGCGCAGCCCAGCACGATCCCTTCGCCGCCATAGCTGCGATTAGGCTTGAGCACCAGGCTCTCCTGGTTGACCTCAACGTATTCCAGCAGGTCGCCAAGACGGCCGTCGGGGAGCACAGTTCGGCGATCCGATAACACCCGGGTCCAGAGGACATGTCGCTGGAATACCAGCCGCTCTTCGGGACTGAAGTACTGCTGAGAGATCCGAGGATCGGTCAGCACTTCCCAGCAGCTCTTCTGATCCAGATCGGCGGCAATGGACGAGATGAGCCGGTTCTGCCGAAGCAGCGTTCGCATCGGCTCGACGTCAACGCCCTCCTCCTCCAGCTCGAGCAGGTCGGTCACACTGTAGTCGCGATAGCCCACGTCCACTCGTTGGCCCCGGTAAGAAACCCACTCGCGGTGCAACTCCAGCTCCGCGGGGTCCGCATGCATTACGGTTAGACCATGCCGGTCCCGGAAGTAGCGGGCCAACTGCTCCTGCTCGTCGGGGCCATCCGTGGCATACTTGGCCTCGATCAGGCAGAGCTGGCTGCCGGCGCCGATCGCCTCCATATGATCGAGGATCTCCTGGGTGAGGAGCTCCCGGATATCTTGGCCCACCTCGAGCTGAAGATCGGGGTCCTGCTGCCGTAGGGCGGGGACCACCACGTCTCCCACCAGCCGCTCACTGGTCGGAACCATGTGGAGCCCTCCGATACCGCTGAGGTTCGGCTCCACGAAGCGGAACGAGTCCTTCCACATCGGGCTGGTGAAATCGATCAAGGCATCCATGCGCCCGAAGACTGGGTTGTGCTCCTCCTGGCTGGTCCCCCAGCATTCCCGCAGCCAGCGCTCCTCCGCCTCGGGCAGGCGCAGAATATCCCGCACGTCACCGTCGCGAAGGTAGAGCTGAGGCAGTCGCTTGAGAGCGTTTTGCACCGT
>DASXTD010000404.1:0-4456 GCA_036505655.1 Chloroflexota bacterium | reverse complement strand
GGCATGGATCCATTGCTCACACTCGCCTCCGGCACGGTCGTGCCAGTGAACGAGGACGGCCAGATGGAGTTCGAGGCGGCGGGCGCCTGGCGCGGCACTCCCACCGTGTTGGTCAAGGCCGAGACGAGCGACCTGCTGGCGCCCGCGTACGCCGAGTACATCGTGGAAGGGGAGGTTGTCCCCAAGAAGCGCATCCCCGAGGGGCCTCACGGCGAATCGACCGGGTTCTACGGGTCGCGCCTTCAGGCCTACGAGATCAAGGTCAAGGCGATCACCCATCGCAAAGACCCGATCAACTACGGGCTCATCTGCCGCCAGTTCGAGGACTATCCGCGCTGGCTGTTCCGATCGAGCTCCTTCATGTACGAGCTGTTGGAAAAAACCGGGCTCGACAACATCAAGGAGGTGTACTTCCCGGACTTCGTTGGCTGGGGGTGGGGCTTCGGCATCATTCGCGCCGACATCAAGAGCCCAGGCGAAGCCAAGCACATCATCGAAGCGGCCTGGGAGCTGCAGCCCCAGCGCTGGATGATCGTGGTCGACGAGGACTGCGACGCTCTCGACATGAACGAGGTGCTCTGGCGAATGATCTGCAGCGTAGAGCCCTCCCGTGACGTGTTCTACGGCCCCATCACGGATCCTGAGATCGAAGACGAGGAGAAGGTCGACAAGCCGGTCCCCACGCAGCCGCTCGGCTTCGATGCCACATTCAAATCGAAAGGCATCAAGTTCGCGCCGATCAACAACTTCAGCCGCGAGCTCCGCAGCCACGTCAATGCCCGCTGGAGGGAGTTCGGGCTGACGATGTGATGTGGTCACCCCCACCCTCACCCTCCTCCGTCCGAGGGGGAGGGGATGTCCCCAACCCCATGCCGATGACGCTGCTGGCGGCGGTCGTCGTAGGTCTTTCGGCTTGCGCCCTGCCCAGTTCCTCCGCTCCATCCGGAGTAGCTGGACAGGCGTCAAATCCGCCCCGAGTAGAACACACGCTGGTGACAGCGGTGCGCAGCGAGCCGAATACCCTGGCTGAGCGCCCCATCCAAACCGCGGCCGCTTTTGCTGGGCTCAATCTGGTTCGGCGGTTCGCCAACGCAGAGCTCACGCTGCTGGACGATAAGCTGGTGCGGCGCTCATACCTGGCCGAGGCGCTCCCTCAGCTCAACAGCGACACCTGGCGGGTATCCGCGGACGGCCAGATGGAGACCACCTGGCACCTGAGGCCGGGCGTGACCTGGCACGACGGTGCGCCCTTCACGTCACAGGACTTCACCTTCGCCTGGCAGCTATACAGCACTCCGGAACTGGGTGCGGGCGGCTCTCAGTTCGTTCGAGCGGTCAAAGAGGTGGCGGCCCCCGACGAACTGACCGTAGTCATTCGCTACAAGCAGCCTTATCCGTCGGCAGACAACCTGACCGGCAACGATGCCTTTCCGCCGCTGCCGCGCCACATCCTGGAGCCGGCTCTCCAGCAAGGCGATCTCAACGCATTCGCGAACCTGCCGTTCTGGACTCGTGAGTACATTGGTCTGGGGCCGTTCCACCTGGATCGGTGGGAACCCGGCTCGTTCATGGAGGCGTCGGCCTTCGACCAGCACATCCTGGGCCGCGCGAAGACCAGCCGCTTGAAGATCATGTTCGTCTCCGACGTGAACGCAGCTCTGGCGCGACTGCTGGCGGGCGAGATGGATCTGGTCGGCGACAGCGCCATTGGTCTGGAGCAGGCCTTCACGTTAAAGGGCGACTGGGAAAAGCGCGGGGCCGGGCTGGTTCGACTGCGCACCAGCCAATGGAGAGCCACCGCGTTCCAGCTGCGGCCGGAGCTGGTCAACCCCCGCGCCCTCCTGGACGTCCGTGTCCGCCGGGCGCTCGCCCACACGGTTGACAAGCAAAGCCTGAACGACGGGGTCTACCACGGCGAGATGTCCACGTCGGACTATCTCGTTTCTCCCCAGTCCCAGTGGGGACCGAGCGTCGCCGACGCGGTGATCAAATATCCATATGACACCCGCCGGGCCGAACAGCTCATGAACGAGGCTGGATTGACCAGGAGTCCTGATGGTTTCTTTACCAGCCCCACGGAAGGCCGCTTCAAGGCAGAGCTAAAGACCGCTGAGTCGCCCGACTGGGTCAATGAGATGACGATCATGGCCGCCGCGTGGCGAAAGACCGGCTTGGACATCCAGGACGCCGTGCTGCCGGCCGCGCTTTCGCTGGATCCGGAATCGCGGGTGACCTTCCCGGGCATGTTTACCAGCACGACCAGCCAGGGCGAGACCGCGCTCACCGGGTACACGACCGCCCAGATTCCGAAAGTCGAGGACCGCTGGCGCATCGGCTCGAATCGGGGCGGTTGGTCCAGCCCAGACTACGATCGGTTGCTCGCCGCCTATTTCACGACCCTGGAGCCCAGCCAACGGGGCGCACAGATGGCTCAGATGGCCAAGGTATTCACCGAGGACATGCCCATGATCTCCTTGCTCTTTCTGGCGCAGCCGTATGCTCACGTGAGCGCCTTGCGAGGAGTGCTGCCAGTCGCCCCAGAAGGCGACATCACCTGGAACATCCACGAGTGGGAGTGGAACCCCTAGTGTGATAAAACCGACGTTCGCTGAAGAAGTCCGGTCATCCTCACCCCAACCCTCTCCCAGAGAGGGAGAGGGGGCAAGCCGTTCTCGCCTCTCCCTCTCTGGGAGACGCCGTTCCGCTGCAGGCGGATAAGGTCGGGTGAGGGTCAACATCGGAATTATTCGACGGATCTCTAACTCACGACACTAGGTGCTGCTAGGCGCGGGAGGTAAGCAACATGCAACGGTCTACCCCGATGGTCCTCTTGGCGCTGATTGGTTTCGTACTGACAGCTTGCGCGCCGGGGACCATTCCATCTGGGCCATCCTCGAACAGCGCGTCTGCTCCCGCGGAATCGAACCGCACGCTGGTGGGGGCGATCCGCACCGAGCCCGATAGCCTGGCCGTCCGGCCGATTAGCTCGGGACTCTTCGCGTCATTCGCCCTCTCGCGGCGGATGTTCAACGCCGACCTCACGTTGCCCGACGCGAAGGGGAATCCTGCACCTTACCTGGCCGAAGCTCTGCCCCAACTCAACAGCAATACCTGGAGCGTGAGCCCGGACGGACAGATGGAAACGACGTGGAAGCTAAAGCCGAGCCTGTTCTGGCACGACGGAACGCCCCTCACCGCGCAGGACTTCGTTTTTGCGGCCCAGGTGTATCGCGTGCCGGAATTCGGTGCGGGCGGATCTCGTTTGATTCGCGCGCTCGGCGAGGTGGTTGCCCCCGACGAGCACACCGTGGTCATGCGCTGGAAACAGCCGTATCCCAACGCGGACGATCTCACTGGCACTGACGGTTTCCCTCCCCTGCCCCGGCAGATCCTGGAGGCGCCATTCCAGCAGCTCGACTCGAATGCGTTTATCAATTCCGCTTTTTGGACCCGCGAATACGTGGGACTGGGCCCCTACCGAATGGAAGCGTGGGAGCCCGGCTCGTTCTTCCAGGGGGTCGCGTTCGATCGGCACGTGCTCGGCCGTCCAAAGATCGGCCGACTCAAGGTCCTGTTCATCACGGACGTGAACACGGCTCTCGCCAATCTCCTGGCCGGCGAAGTGGACATGGTGGTCGACAACGCGATCAACCTCGAGCAAGCGGTGACGCTCAAGAATGACTGGGAAAGACGCGGCGCCGGGACCGTCCTCTATAGCTCGCTCACCTGGCAAGCTACGGCCTTCCAGCTCCGTCCGGAGCTGGTTAATCCGCACGCCCTGCTGGATATCAGAGTGCGCCGCGCTCTCGCGCATACCGTCAACAAACAGGCCCTCAGCGATAGTGTCTATGGCGGAGCCATCGCTACGTCGGAGTTCCTGGCCTCGCCGCTGTCCAAGTGGGGCCCGGCCATCGAGGGCTCGGTTCAGAAATATCCGTACGATGTTCGACGGGGCGACGAGCTCATGAACGAGGCGGGCTTCGCCAAAGGTTCGGACGGCTTCTTTACCAGCTCCAGCGAAGGACGCTTCCGAGCGGAGCTGAAGACAGCGGACTCCCCCGACTGGGTCGCCGAGATGCAGATCATGGCCAGCGATTGGAAAAAGGCTGCGTTCGACATCCAGGAGGCAGTCCTGCCCGCTGCGCTCTCGATTGACCCGGCTTCGCGGGTGACCTTCCCAGGTATGTTCACCAGCATCAGCGGCCAGGGCGAGGGCACATTGGGGACCGTCACGACCGCTCAGATCCCACGCGTCGAGAACGGTTGGCGGGGCGGATCGAACCGGGGAGGCTGGTCCAATACCGAGTACGACCGATTGTTCGACGCCTTCACCACGACTCTGGAGGCCAAGGAGCGCGGCGCCCAGGTGGCGCAAATGGCGAAAGTCTTCAGCGAGGATCTCCCATTGATCTCGTTGCTTTTCTTGGCCGTACCCTACGCTCATGTCCCCGCTTTG
>DASXTD010000403.1:0-3692 GCA_036505655.1 Chloroflexota bacterium | reverse complement strand
CCATCCGTGGGGGCCTTTGTGGGAACGCTCGTGATCCTTTCCGTCGGAGACATTCGATACAAGGGCTGGTGGATCGTCGGTTCGATCTTGACCTACTGCGTCTGCTTGATCGGCCTGGCCCTATCGCCTTGGTTTACGACGACGTGGCTGCTCGCAGCCGGCCTCGGGTTCACGGACCGGATGCAAGCGACGCCGCGCAACGCCGTGATTCAGCTGCTGACACCGGACGAGCTGCGGGGCCGGGTCACCGCGTTTCGTGGGATGCTGGCCGGAGGTGGCCCAAGTCTCGGACAGGCCTCGATCGGCGCGGCGGCCACCGTGGTGGGAGCGCCTGTGGCGTTGGTCGTGGGGGCCCTGGCGTGCATCGCCGTCAACCTAGGAATCATGGCCAGAGACTCTGAGCTCCGAAGCAGAGATCTCGGGATGGAGCCCGAGCCGGTGGCACCGTAAATGAATGATTCGAGCATCGCATCGACCGAGCGAAGGCATCTCGGTCATCTCCATCACCTCGTTAGGGGGCGAGCTCCGCAAGATCTGAGCGCGCCCGCGTGTAGTAAGATTCGCTCGCTGAAGGGATGAGGTGCACGTGTGAAACGGGCCCTGTTCTTGCCGCTGGTCCTGGTGTGGGTCGGGATGGCGTGTGCCGCGCCGACTCGTTCGAGCATCTCCGAGCCGTCCGGCGCTGGCGGCGCCGCTCAGCCGGCACGCACCCTGGTGGCGGCGGTCCAGTTAGAGCCCAAGAGCCTGGCCGCGCGGCCCCTCGCCCAGGCCGGCACGGCGCTGAGTCTCTCCAAACGTCTATTCAATGCCGATCTGACGCTGCTCGACGACCAGTTGAACCCTTATCCCTACCTGGTCGAGGCTCTGCCACAGCTCAACACTGACAGCTGGAAGGTGTTTCCTAACGGCACCATGGAAACGACCTATCGATTGAGGCCCAACCTGACCTGGCATGACGGCACGCCCCTCACCGCGGACGACTTCGTGTTCGCCTGGGAGGTCTATGCCAAACCGGAGGTCGGGCAGGCGAGCTCGCTACCCCTCAAGCTGATCGCTCGAGTAGAGGCGCCGGACGTCCAGACCGTCCTGATTCGCTGGGCCCAGCCGTTTGCCGGTGCCGGTGCTCTGCAGAGCCTGAGCGCCAGCGGAGCTACGGGGTTGCCACCTCTGCCGCGCTCTATCCTGGAGCCGGCCCTCGAGGCGGGGGCCCAGGGTCTGATCAACGCCCCCTTCTGGACTGTCGGTTATGTCGGGCTGGGGCCCTATAAGCTCGATCGCTGGGAGCCCGGAGCCTTCGTGGAGGCCTCCGCCTTCGACCGGCATGTGCTGGGGGTCGCCAGAATCCAGCACATCCAGATGCGGTTCCTGCCTGACGCCAATACGGCTCTGGCCGGCATGTTGGCCGGAGAGCTTCAACTGGCCGGCGATAATGCCCTGCGCTTGCCCCAGATCAACAACCTGTTCCGGCAATGGCCGAGCAGCCGGGGAACCATGGTCCCCCAATTCTCCTCATGGCAGGCGCTCCACTTCCAGAGTCGTCCGGACTTCGTGAGCCCGCCTCCGTTACAGGATGTGCGGGTGGGACAAGCCCTCGCCCACGCCGTGGATCGAATAGGCATTAATGAGTCTCTGTTCGAGGGCCAGCTGCCCATCGCGGACGGCCCTTTTCCACCGTCCTCGGATCTTGGGCAAGCTGCCAACTCGATGGTCACCAAATACCCGTTCGACCTCGGCCGAAGCGAGCAGCTGATGGCCGACGCCGGGTTTGCCAAACGGGCTGGCGATTTCTACGTGGGCCGCGGCGGAGCCGCATTTTCGGCCGAAGTGCGAACCGACTTCGGTGATTACATCGAGACCCTATCAGCGGTCGCGAATGGCTGGCGACAGGCCGGCTTCGAATTCCGGGAGATGGTGGTGCCGCAGGCGCAGGCCCAGGACTTACAGGTCAAATCCACCTATCCGGGCGTGCTCCTATCGTCTACCTCCGCGGGGGAAGCCAGCCTCAACAGCATGGGCACCGACAATATTCCCAGGCCGGAGAACCAATGGCGCGGGACCGCCTGGGATGGCTATTCCAACCCCGAGCTGGACCGTCTGATTACGGCCGTCGGCGCCGCCCTGGATCCGGCGGTGCGGAACCAGGCGGCGGCGGACCTCGTGAAGCTGTACAGCAGTGAAGTCCCGGCCATCTCCATGTTCTTCAACATCAACCCCTGGGTGTTCACCTCCGACTTGACAGGCCCGATGCTGCGCCCCGCGGTGAGCAACGTCGCCTGGAACATCCATGAGTGGGAGCTCACCGCTAGCTGAAAAGGAGGCCGTCGTGCTGACCCAAGAGGAAAACGAGCTGCTGACGCGAACCGGCCCGGGCACCCCCTGTGGCGACCTAATGCGGCGCTATTGGCAGCCGGTGGCGTTAGCGGAGGAGCTACCCGTCGGCGGTGCGCCGCTGCCTGTCCGACTCCTGGGCGAGGATCTGGTCTTGTTTCGAACCCCTGGTACCTCGCCCCTGGAGGGGAGAGGGGAAGGTGAGGGATCGAACATTGGCTGTCTCGCGATCCACTGCTCCCATCGGGGGGCCGACCTCAGCTACGGCCGCCTTGAGGACGGCGGCCTCCGCTGCATCTACCACGGTTGGCTCTATGACATTCATGGGCGGTGCCTGGAACAGCCGGGGGAACCGGCGGGTAGCAGCTTCCACGAAAAGATCCGGCACATCGCCTATCCCTGTCAGGAGGTGGCCGGTCTCATCCTGGCCTATCTGGGACCAGGAGAGCCGCCCCTCATCCCTGGCTTCGACCCGTTGCGGGCACCCGACGACCATCGCTTCAACACAAAGGTCTTCCGCGAATGCAACTACCTTCAAGGTAATGAAGGAAACATGGACGCTGTCCATTCAGCGTTCCTCCACTGGCAACATCCCCGCTGGCGGAGCCCGGCAGGATTCGACGCTGTCGATTCCGAGCCTACCAACTATGGACTCCGCAACTACTGGATTCAGCACCTGTCACCGGAGCGGAGCCGAGTGCACATCAATAACTTCCTGATGCCTAACTTGTCTGCGATTGGAGGCGGGGTTCCGGGCCGAGAAGGCTTTGGCTTGAACTGGCACGTGCCCATCGATGACACCCATCACTGGGTGTACGTCATCAACTTTCACTACCACGAACCCATTGACTCGGAATCGCGACGAACAAACCATGCTGAGCTAGGTCTTGACTACCGCATAGTCCGCAACCGGGCGAATCGGTATCAGCAGGATCGCGAACAGATGAAGACTACGAACTTTGCGGGCCTGGGGACCTACTACTACCTCCAAGATGGCTGCGTGACGGAGGGCGCGGGGCCAACTCAAGATCGCACGCATGAAAACCTGGGGTTTGGCGACGCCGCGATCAAGGCGGGGCGCCAGATGCTGCGGGAGGCGATCGCCGACGTGCAGGAGGGTCGAGATCCGCTCGGGGTGGTCCGCGACCCCACTGAGAACCATTTCGAGGTCGTCATGACCTGGGAGGAGATCCCAAGGGATCGCAGCTGGCGAGGCTATTGGAGGGATCAGGTCGGCGCGAACGCTTGAGGGGCGGATCTTCAAATTCCCGTGAGACTGGACCCCTAGGGAGGCCGTCGTGCTGACCCAAGAGGAAAACGAGCTGCTGACACGAACCGGCCCGGGTACCCCCTGTGGCGACCTG
>DASXTD010000402.1:0-5059 GCA_036505655.1 Chloroflexota bacterium | reverse complement strand
AGTGACCAGGATCCGTGCGGCCATGGGTGCTCCTGACCAGAATAATTGGGCATGAGTACAACAATTAGAACTCACGCACTTAAATTGGCTCGAACGTTGACGCTCGGCTTCGTGAACCCTACCATCTCCTCACTGGTCTTGATTCGGAGATTGCCGTGGCCCAGGCCGCCGTTGATGCCCCGCTCTCCTTCTCCCTGGCCGAACGCGACCATCGATGGAAGGCCCTGCGCGATGAGATGCGAGCGGACGGCATTGACATTCTGGTCGCCACTGGGAACACCGGCCGCTACAACCACCACACTGCCGATGCGCGGTACATCACCCAGATCGGCGGCCAGGACATCGATCCCCACGCTATTCTGCCGCTCGAAGGCGAAGTAACCGCCATCGCCCGGGGTCCGGCCGAATGGGTCCAGGACGTTCGGGAATACAGTCGCTCCGAGGGCAGCGGCATCGTGGAAGTGCTGAAGGAGCTGGCCGCGGACGGCAAGCGAATCGCCATCGCCGGACTCGGTGATCTGATTCGGGCGCCGGACGGAATCGCGACCTACGGAATCGTTCACAAGATCGAGACAGCATTCCCCAACGCCAAGATCGTCAATGGCACGCCGCTGATGTATCGAGTGCGGTCCGTCAAGAGCGATGAAGAGATCGCTTTCATTCGCAAGGCTGTCCAGATAGCAGAGGCGGCAGTGCGCGCCTTCGCCCGCACCGCGCGCCCAGGCGTCAAAGACCGCAGCGTGTACGCACAGATGATCGCAGCCGAAATCGAGGAAGGCGGCGAAATGCCGGTCATGCTGGCCTGGCATGCCAGTCAGGCGGGCACTCCCTACAAGAGGCTCACTCAAGCCACGCCGACTCGCGTCGTCGAGGCAGGCGACATCATCTATATGCAGATCGAAGGCAAGTGGCAGGGGTACCTCGCGCAGATGGACCAGGCTTTCACCATCGGAGCAGTCCCCCAGCTGATCCGTGACATGGCGGCCGCCCAGGTGGAAGCCTTCCACGCCACGCTGCCGGCCATGAAGGTTGGAAACACCTTCGCCGATATGTACGAGGCTTGCGCTGCCACGGCCAAGGGCAAGCCCTACCAGGCAAACCTGATCCTGCACGGGCGGGGGCTAGGCGAGGACTGGCCGCTGCTCGTCCAGCCGGACCCGGAGATCTTGCGGCAGCCACTCAAGGAAAACTACGTAATGGACGTCAAGCCCGGAATTGTCCGCGATGGGCGGGATCTGTGGGGTCGCTTCGGGGATTCAGTCCGAGTCACTAGGACCGGCGGTGAGCGCCTCGGCACCCGCGCGGCAGGCCTGGCTGCAATCGATGCGTAGGGTCGAAGCTGTTTGCTTGGCCGCGCTTGTCACCCTGGTCACCGGGTGCGCCTCGCCTGGGGGCCGGGCTACTACCGGAGCGGGTGGCGGCGAGCAGCCGGCTCGAGCGTTGAAGGCATTGACCATCGCCATGGAGGCGGAGCCGAAGGACCCGTTCACAGGCAGCATTTCCGGCGGAAGCGGCACCGTGGCGGGTGATATCAAGCTGGCGGTTCATCAGGCCCTGGCCCAGTACAATGATCGCGGCGACCTCTCCCCCATGCTTGCCACCGAGCTACCTACCCGGGAGCGCGGAACCTGGGTGGTGCGGCCCGACAACACCATGCAGACCACCTACCGTCTACAGCGCAACGTGACCTGGCACGACGGGACCCCGCTGACGGCTAAGGATTTCGTGTTTGCCTGGACGGTGACGCGTGATCCGGAGATTCAGATGCGTTCCCGCACGCAGGCACGACAGATCGCGCGCATAGATACCCCGGACGATTACACGCTGGTGCTGGAATGGTCCGACACGAACCCGTTCGCCGGAGCGATCTTCGAAGACGAAATCGGACCGTTCGCGTCCCACATCATTGGTCCCCTGTACGCGAGCGATAAGGAGCGGCTGAACAACTCACCCTACTGGCTCACCGAGTTCGTGGGGGTCGGACCCTTCCGGCTGGCGGAATGGCAGGAGGGCAGCCACTTTACCCTGCGCGCCTATGACGGCTTCTACCGAGGTAGGGCAAAGGTCGATACGTTGACCTTCCGGTTTATTCCGAATGAGCAAACCGTTGTAGCCAATATGCTGGCTGGCTCCGTGGATGGCATCGTCGGCGCCACGCTCAGCTTCAGCCAGATCATGGCCGTAAGGGATGAGTGGGAGCGGTCAGGCAAGCACCCGTTGCTAGTCGTTCCGGTCACCCACTGGCGGATCCTGGAGGTGCAGTTCCGACCTGACCTGGTCCGGCCGCATGAGATCACCGATCCCGTGGTGCGCCGCGGCCTCCTACAAGGCTTCGATCGCCAGGCGATGGTGGACTTGCTGTTCGATGGCGCGCTTCCGTACTCAGACTCGTTCGTCCCCAAGGACGACGTGAACTGGGACGCCGTGAAGGACGCGGTCACCTTCTATCCGTACGATCCCCGGCGAGCCCAGGAGGTGTTAGGACAGGCGGGCTGGCACCGCGGGGCGGACGGCGTCATGGTTAACGCCACCGGCGAGCGCGTGACGATTCCGGTCACCGCGCAGGTAGGTGAGCAGGGCGAGCAGGAGCAAGCAGTGATCACGGCCGGCTGGCGCGGCATCGGCATCAATGTGGATCAACTCATGCGCACGCCGGCTGAGGCGCGGGAGAACCGCTTGATCTCCACCTTCCCTGGCTTCAGCGCCTCAGCCATGCCGCTTCGGTTCCAGAACACTACCCAGCGCTTCCATACGTCAGCCTGCCCGGGCGACGCGAACCGCTGGGTCGGGCCTAACCACGGCTGCTACCAGAACGGTGAGCAGGACGCGATCATCGATGCGCTCCAAATCACCATCGATCCGGTCGAGCAGCGGCGCCTCCTACAAGCGCTGGTGCGGTGGCACACCGAGCAGCTTCCCGCGATGCCCCTCTACTACAATCCGCGCCCGATGCTGTATCGGGAGGGTGTAGTGGGAGTGAAGGGCGACACCAAGCCCCGCACCTCGCAGATGTGGAATGCCGCTGAGTGGGATATCCAATGAGGAAGGAGAACCATGCATAAAGAAGCGCTGCCGAATCCTTCCGATGAGCTACCCACCTTTTATGGGCTGGAGCCAGAGGAAGACGACCTGGTGGAGCGGTTCAGTCATTTCACCATCGCGGTGACCGACCTGGATCGCAGCGAGGCCTGGTATCGCGACGTGATTGGAATGGACGTGGTTGGGCGGAACCTCATCGCCGACGAGCGCCCCAACGCGATTCTCCGTATGAACACGGGTCAGCTGTTCATCCTGATTCAGCACGAGTCGATCGACCAGGATCGCCTGAACAGCCAGGGCGTCCACCACGGCTTCGCCCTCACCCAGAGCCAGTACATTCGGGCCGTTCAGCGGCTACGCGATCACGGCATCCCCGTCGTGGCCTACCGGGAAGAGTTCATCTCGCGGGGACAGTACAGCATCGACGTCGAGGATCCTGACGGCCATCACTACCAGATCGAGACCATGGACGAGGTCCAGGCGCACGAGATTATCTTTCCGACCGCCGGCGTGATCGACTGTGGCCCAGCGGACGGCTACCAGGTGGGAGACGTAAAGCCGTTCCGCGATGGGACGTTCTACCTGTCGCGCGTAGGGGAAGGTTTTCTGGCCCTCAGTCGCTGGTGCACGCACATGAACAGTCTGATCGTCTACCAGCCCGAGCACTGGCGGTTCTGGTGCCCGATGCACGTGTCAACCTTCGATCGGCATGGCAACTCCACGAGCTCGAGCGGTGCTCACGCCGATCAGCTGGCGCTGAGATTGCACCCGATTAGCTTCAGTCCGGACGGTCACGTCCTGGTGGACACCAGCCAGATCATCGAGCGCGACGTCTTCCGGCCGGGGGACGCCGTACTGCCGCCGGGCCACCCCGCAATAGCCCGCTAACCCGGCACGGAAACGGAGAACAACATGGCCGAGCTCGAGGGACTCACTCACAGCGGTATTTGCGCAACCGACATGGCGGCTTCCGAGGATTTTTACGTCGGACTATTGGGGGCGAAATTCGCGAACCGGAGCGGCTTCCATATCGATAAGGCCGCCCGCGGGCGCTCCCTGAATACGGTGGTGGTTCTTTCCAACTACTTGCTGGCGCTCATGGTGCCCAAGGAGCGAATCCCGGTTCCGCCTGCGGACAAGCTCGCTGGCGACGATCCCTTCCGACACGGATTCGCGGTCTCACAGCGCAAGTTCTCGGACGTGCTCGAACGTCTGGAAGAGATGGGCATCGCCTACCAGGGACCGGTCACCCATCCGGAGGGCGGGCCCCTCGGACAGTCGGTCTATTTCAAGGACCCGGCCGGGAACTTCATGGAGATCTGCTGGCGGCGGGATGAGGGAGCCAACTACAACCCGACTCGACTGTCGGGCAAGCTCGTCGAGAGCTGAACTGCCCATGACAAGAGTGGCCGTCGAGCGATCCCGAGCGTCGATTCTCACCGCGGACATCATAAGCGGGGCCACCCTCGAGGTAGCGGACCTCGACGCCGCGCGCTCCTTCTACGATCGCATCTTCCGCGACGCCGGAGGAGCGTGGCAGGCGCAGTCAGATGCGCTCACCTATCAGGCGAAGGACCAGAAGATTGCCTTCGTGAAGGTGGCGGAGCCGCGGGTGCTAGCGGACTCGGCGCAGCACCAGGCGTATCGAGTACCGCGCGGCCGTCTCCAGGCCATCGCCGATGAGATGG
Organism: Chloroflexota bacterium; assembly: GCA_036505655.1. Lineage (GTDB taxonomy): Bacteria > Chloroflexota > UBA6077 > UBA6077 > SHYK01 > DASXTD01. Next base: position 332 of record DASXTD010000402.1, on the reverse strand, counting down.
AGAAAGCCGGACTCGCCCCGAATTGGTGGCATGAAGACCATCCCTCGGAAGGGGAGCGCTCCATCTATCTGCATGACCCGAGTGGCAACCGGGTGCAGCTAATCGCGGCGGATGGGCCCGGCCCGCTCCTCGAGCACTTCGCCTTCGAGGTCCACAACCTGGAGCCGATTTCCGTGTTTTACCTCGCCGTGCTGGGCGGAACGATTGACCACTACTTTGGACGCAATATGGACGATTATGAGGCGGCCAAGGCATGGGGCGGAGGGAACGACCCGGACGCTGCTCCCTGGACACGCTTTTTCCCCCGCGGCAACAGCCTAAATGACCACATG
>DASXTD010000401.1:0-5782 GCA_036505655.1 Chloroflexota bacterium | reverse complement strand
GTGGTGCCTGCGTCATGGTCAGTCTGTAGCATATGTTCGGGACAAGGGCGTCTCGCGTCAAGAGGATCCATCGTCGCCCTTGGTCGGGCGTTAATGCAGCGCGTGACGAGTGGCTGGCCGAAGAGCTGAGGAAAATTTCTGGTCGGCCTTCTCGCATGAGCAATTGGAAGAAGCGAGGCGTTCCGGCCGGAACTTCACACTCATGCCCGACTTCTTTGGCTGCCATGATATTAGTCGAGACGGTGTCCAAGGAAACCGGGTCCGATTTACCCTCGGCTACTCGCGGCGCTTTCATTTCTGGGGCACGGACTCCGAGGATGCCGAACACACCTACGAGGCCCTCGTCCGCACGTTCGAGTGGTTCGGCGGCGTGCCGGCCGAGGTCCTCGTGGACAATCAGAAGTGCGCGGTCCTCGTCCACCCACGAGGCGGCGCGGCCCAGTTCCACCCCTGATTCCTCGATCTCGCCGGGCACTACGGCTTCCGGCCCCGGGCGTGTCGACCGGCGCGCGCCCAAACGAAAGGTAAGGACGAACGCAACGTCGGCTAAGTCAAGCCCCACTTCTTCGTCCGCTACCGCGCCTTAGAGAGCTGGAGCCATCTCAACCAGCTTGCTGAGCAGTGGCTGCGCGAGGAAGCCGACCCGCGGGTGCACGGCACGGTGCATGAGGTCGTGGCCGACCGCTTCGCGCGTGAGGCCCCGACGCTGCGGCCATTGCCGCCGCGGCGGTACGACACCGCGTACTGGGACGTGCGCCAGGTCGGCTGGGACGCGTACGTCGAGGTCCGGGGCAATCGCTACCGCGTGCCCGCCGTGCTGGCCGGCGGCTCCGTCCGGGTGCGCATCACGCTTGAGGGCGCCGTCGCCGTGTACGAAGGCGAGCAGTGCGTCGCCCAACACGTGCTCCAGCCCCCGGCCCAGGGCTGGGTCACCGTCCTCGACCACCATGCCGCCCTGTGGGCGGACACCCTCGCGGTGGAGCGGCGGCCCCTGGCCGTCTACGAGGAGATGGCGACATGGAGCTGATCAGTCTCCTCGAGCGGATGAAGATGGAACACCTCCTGGCCCAGCTCGACGGCGTCTGCGAGCACGCGGCCAAGGGCGATCTCGACTACAAGGGCTTTCTCACCCAGGCCCTGGAAGCCGAATCGCGCGGCCGCCGTGGAGGCGGGCCACTCGGTGCTCTTCCTCACCCTCGAGGCCCTGATGCGGCACCGGACGAGAGAGCCGTGGTCAAGCGGTTCGAGGAATCGTTCACAGGCAGCTTGACCAGCTTCCTTGTGTCGCCACGCCTGGCCGCGGACAAGGACAGCCTGGAAACCGCCTCGCAGATGACCAGACGTCGGCTCGCCTGGGCGCGCGAGGCGAGTGGGGGCACGCGCGTGTCTCCGAGGCAACTCATCGTTCAGACCTCATTCTGGAGCCCCCAGCGCCCGGAGCTGAATCTGCAAGAGGCCGAGGTGCTGTGGCTCTTGGGGCTCAACGTCGTCAACCGGTGGCCCGAAGTTCGGGAGAAGTATGCCTTCGTGGATCCAGGCGGCCATCACTGGGTGACGTCCCACCCGGTGGTCGAGGCCGGCCTGTACGATGCCCCTGCCGGCACGGCGCTGGTCCTGGCCAACTTCACCTACCGGCCCATCGAGGCGCTCACCGTGCGAGTGCCGCTGGCGAAGCCAGTGCAGGTCGTCCGCTCGGTCGAGTACGGTCCACTGCGGTTCACCGAGGAACAGGCCTCCCCGGCGCTTCGGGAGCAGGGGTACGGTTCGGTTGCCGTGTTCACAACCCGGCTGGGGCTCAACGATATCATTTTGCTTGAATGACCGACCGCGTTCATCATCCGTCTCTTGGAGCGGATCGTCCCACAAGGCTCTCGGCGGGGCTCCACTGCTGGTCGAAAAGGAAAGCAATTGCTGGGACAGCTCAAATGGGCGCAGAGCCGTTATGAGGACGTGGTCATGGTCGGCGCGTACGTCTTCAGGTTCCGGGTCGGCTGACGCCTGCCCCCGGCGGTGGGCGCTCCCTTCCGGGTTCTCGGGCCGGGAGGCAGGGAAATAAATTTCCCTCTACTTCTTGGGACTCGCGAGGCTGACGACCGCAAGCTCTAGGGCCCCCCTGAAAGATCTGCGTTGGGCGTCCAGGCACCTCTCACCTGTCCGGACCTTCCGTCGCCTCTTTACCCAGTAATCACAACAACTTCGCTTGAATGTCCACTTGCTTTGTGTTGTACTTTCGGCCACTTCAGAGGGGTAAGGGGTTTTGATCGCCTCTGTAAGTGAGAGAGCGGAGCTGTGCAGCTTCTCGCGCGGGAGGTTTGCTCAAGATCCTGCCGTCGGTCTCCATCACGATAGCCAAGTCGTCCCTTCTCGGCTTCGAGTTCTCGTTCGGAGTCACCGGCTCCGTGGGGCAATATCTGCCCCGGCCGGCGATTCTCGTTGCCCGGTCCGACCATCCAGGCGTCACGCGACATCATCACGGGGGCCAACATGTCTAGAGCGCTGATCACCGGTGGGGCCGGGTTCATCGGATCGCACCTGTCGGAAGCTCTGCTCGAGCGGGGCTGGACCGTGGAGGTGGTTGACGACCTCTCGACCGGCAGCATCGAGAACATCAGCCATCTGAAGGGCCACCCGCACTTCACTTACGTGCTCGACAGCGTGATGAACCGCTCGCTGATGCTCGAGCTGGTGGACCGCGCGGACGTCATCTTCCACCTGGCGGCGGCCGTGGGCGTCCGGCTCATCGTCGAGAAGCCCGTCTACACCATCGAGACCAACATCAAGGCGACGGAGTTGGTCCTGGAGCTGGCGGCGCGTAAGCACAAGCCGCTGCTCCTCGCATCGACCTCGGAGGTGTACGGCAAGCTCGACAAGTCGAAGTTCAGCGAGGACGACGACGTGATCCTGGGACCGACCTCCCGGGCCCGCTGGTGCTATGCGGCCTCGAAGATGATCGACGAGTTCCTGGCGCGGGCCTATTACAAGGAGAAGGGGCTGCCCGCCGTCGTCGTGCGGCTGTTCAACACCATCGGCCCCCGCCAGATCGGCCAGTACGGCATGGTGGTCCCGCGCTTCGTCCGCCTCGCCCTGGCCGGTCAGCCCATTCCGGTCTACGGCGACGGCACCCAGCGCCGCTCCTTCACCTGGGTGGGCGACGTCATCGGCGCCATGCTCACCCTGATCGAGCATCCAAAGGCCTACGGGGAGGTCTTCAACATCGGCCACACCAAGGAGATCTCGATCTACGACCTAGCCGTGCTCGTGAAGGCGCTGACCGGCAGCTCCTCGGAGATCGTCCTCGTGCCCTACGAGGAGGCCTACGAGGCCGGCTTCGAGGACATGCCGCGCCGGGCCCCCGACATCTCCAAGATCCAGCGGCTCATCGGCTACCAGCCGGTGCTGGACCTGCCCGAGATGCTGGAGCGGGTCATCGCGTACGAGCGGGACAGGGCGCGGTGAGCGGGAGGGGCTGAGCTTACGCGGGTCTACGCCAGGTCGCGTTTGAGGAGTTCAACTACAGTGGACGGCGGCGACAGGGGGCAAGGACGTGCCCCGGTCCCCACTCACAGCCAGAGTGGGCGGCCGTCCTCATGCCCGGGTGGAGAGTTGGAGGCTCTTAGCCAATCTCCGAACTACTATTGCTGGTTGTTGCGGCATTTCGTCCCCTACTTAGGCAAGCGGGTGCTCGAGGTCGGCGCCGGCATTGGTACCGTTGCCGACTATCTTCTGCACAGCACGAGCGTTCCTGAGCTTGTTCTCGTAGAACCAGCCGATAATCTCTTTCCCCGCCTGGAGGAACGGCCGTCCAGAGGTAAGTCGGATCAAGTTGGTGCATGGACAGCTAGAGGATGTTGCTTCATCGCTCTCGGTAGACTCCGTAATCGCGGTAAATGTTCTTGAGCATGTCGCCGATGACACGGCTCTCCTGCGGACGATTCATCGAGTTCTGGTGCCAGGAGGCATGGTGCTGCTTTTCGTTCCGGCATTGCCTTGGCTCTACGGAACGTTAGACGAGTCTTTCCAACACGTTCGGCGTTACACGAAGCGCGGGCTCGCTAGCCGGTTGGAGAAGACGGGATTCCGTATGGAGCGTCTCCATTATTTCAACTGCCTTGGCGTGGTCGCGTGGTTCGTAGCCGGGAAGATCCTGAGGCGGAAGACAATAGGCGTAGCGGGTGCGCGCTATTACGACCGCTGGATAGTGCCGTGGGCTTCGCGGCTTGAGAGTCACTGGACGCCGCCTTTCGGGCAGAGTCTTGTCGCTGTAGCGAGGAAGTGAGGCATGGAGGATTGACAATGGAGGCACTGAGGAATTGCCCGCGGCTGTCGGTCGTGATGCCAGTTTACAACGAGCGGGATACGATCGAAGAGATCCTTGAAAGGGTTGCTCAAGTCACCATCGAGAAAGAAGTCATCGTTGTGGATGATGGCTCGACCGATGGAACTCGAGAGATATTGCAGAAGCTTGCTGAGGAACTCAGGGAGAGTGCGACAATTAGAAGCGCGTCTCGCGGCACGCGCGATGGAAAAAGCAAGGGCAACATACGGATCTTCTTCGAAGAGAAGAATCGGGGAAAAGGCGCCGCGCTCCGCCGAGGGTTCCGTGAAGCACAAGGCGAGGTTGTGATTGTTCAAGATGCCGATTTGGAGTATGACCCGGGAGATTATTACAGACTGTTGGAGCCGATCGAGCGAGGGCTTGCAGACGTAGTGTACGGATCCCGATTTCTCGGAGGACCACATCGTGTCTTGTTCTTCTGGCACTCTGTAGCGAACAAGCTGCTGACAATATTGTCGAACATGTTCACGGGCATGAACTTGTCGGATGTGTGGACGTGTTACAAGGCATTCAAACGAGACGTCCTGAAGGAAATCGAGCTGCGAGAGGATAGATTCGGATTCGAGCCAGAGGTAACTGCGAAGATCGCCAGAGGTGGTTGGCGCGTGTACGAGGTCCCGATCTCGTATCATGGTCGGACTTACGCGGAAGGCAAGAAGATTACCTGGAGAGACGGGGTACGGGGTATATGGGTAATTCTTCGCTGCGGGGTGTGGCGGTGAGGCTGCGGAGAGAGAGTGGAGCGCGAGCAGGCGCGCATGGAGTCTGAGAGACCGGTTACGCGACGCAGGTGTGGGGATCGGGTCGATATGGTGAGTTGTCGCGAGAGCGGCGGCCCGTGAATCGGAAGACGGGTCGTGACCTCGAGCCGTCTCTCGCTCTACAGTGGAGCCGCCTTGCGCCCGGCATCGTGTTCTTGTTGGCATTGGCCGTACGCTTGGCTTTCATAGTCTGGCGGGGCCCGGTGATCGCACCCGACAGCGCAGGATATCTCACCTTGGCCAGGAACGTGGTGGCGCACGGCATCTTCAGCCTGGACACTGCGGCTCCATTCACGTCCTCCATTCGGCGAGCTCCTCTGTATCCTGGCTTTCTGGCGTTGTTTGAATGGTTCGGGCTGGGTCCGACCGCGGTGGCTTCGTTGCAAGCAATGATCGACGCGGGAGTGGCCGTTGCCGTCGTGGCACTGGCCAGAGAGACGGGGGGCCGCAGGTGGGCTGGAAGTGCGGGAGCGATGTATGCGGTCCACCCCGGTGCTGTGCTTGCCTCGGCGACACTGCTTTCCGAGGCAGTCTTTACGGCTCTGCTCGCTGGATCAGCATGGTCGCTCGCGGTGGGCCTTCAGAGGAACCGGCTAAGATTAGTAGCGATCGCCGGAGCCGGGCTCGCGCTCGCCACGCTTTGTCGGCCTATTGCCTTATTACTCCCGGCTGCGATTGCCATGCT
>DASXTD010000400.1:0-6162 GCA_036505655.1 Chloroflexota bacterium | reverse complement strand
GTGTGGAGCTTCCCCTCCAGCACATACTCGCAGTCCGCTACCGCCCAGGCGTCTACCGTGCGGGCCTTGACGATGCGGACCGGAAAGCCTTGAACCGCGCCAGCGGCGCCGAGCTCATCGGAGCCGCGCGGGAGCACCACGTAGTCGAACCCGCCACCCGCGATCAGCGTGCAGGCGGGGGGCAAACCGAAGCACATAGTGAAAGGGATTCCGCCATCACAGACGGCCTTGCCGGACTTGTAGCCGTCCTGCTCGCAGCGGCACATGTTGTAGTGCTCGGTCTGCACCTGCCACATATGGCCGCCGGGCGCGGCCTGAAAAGTGCCTACATTGCCCCATCTGAAGTTCATCCGGTTGTAGCCAATGTGGGTTCCACCATGAAACAGATCGCCTACCACCACGCTGTTGCCGGAGCCAATGGTCAACTCGCTTTCCAGCGCGGTGTGGCGAATCGCTGTGATGTACTTGTTTACGTCCAGGTCGTCGGTGATGACCTCTTCCTGGCAGGGCGCCTCGGACTGCGCCACCTCGACCGGCTTTAAAGGATGCGTGAGGGCATGAGCGAGCTTGCGGGTGCGGTCGGTGTCGCTCTCCCACCCGAACATCGCGTTCATCGTGGGGGTATGGGAAAACAGGTTCGTGATGGCCCGCGCGTGTGGATAGCCCTTCACCCGGTTAAAGAGGATCGGGATGCTGCCGTCGAGAGTCTTCTGGATGCCGGTGATCTCGAGATCGGGATTGACCTCGACGTCTGTCTCCAGAAGCTGGCCGGTTGCCCGCAACCAATCGATGGTCGAGCGCAGCGACGAGATATCGCGCTCAGTCCGGGTGACGACTGCCATTCATCCTCCGCGACTTAAGACTTGTTACTACGTGCTAACGGACAGCAAAGTGAAAAGGTTACTTTGGGCAACAAATTTGGCGCTTCGCCTTCCAGAGCCTAGCTAGGAACTAAAAGAGTGCTACCTGGCGGGTGGCTCGAGAGGACTTGGGCCCTGGACTTCGTTCGCCCTCGTCATCTAGGGCAAAAAGGCTAGGAAAGGGCTCACTTCGCCAGATTCGCGAGTAGCTTATCAGATTTTTATGCGACATTTCCCTGGTACCGCCGTTCAATGCCGTTACAAGCAAATGGCCTGCCGGTGGCACCGGCAGGCCATTTGCGAAAAGCGACTGTGGATTTACGCCGCTGGGCGAAGCGACTCCGGGCCGACCTCGGTCCGCCGATAGTCACTCAACCGCGTTGGCTCGGACTTCGTGCGGAACGCTCGGCCGCAAAGGAAGCAGGTCACGAACCCAGGATCCTCGATGTCGTCGTGGAGATCGCCCCGACACACCGGGCACGCTCTCAAATACCATTTCATTGCAGACCTCCTTCCGGACGGCCCGTCACGTCACCAGTACCTCTTCTCAGGTATTGGCGCCCGATGCCGCTCCGCTCCTTTCGTCTCGCTTCCTGCTCACATATAACGCGCGACTTCCGTGACTGGTTTCATTTTCGAAGTAAAGCCCTTTGGACCGCCCTCAGCTGTGGAGCCCTGGGGTGGTCTTGACGGGAATCTTCCGCTCGCGGGCCTCTTCCGCCTTCGGGATGCTCAGCTTCAACACGCCGTCCTTGAACTCGGCTTCAGCAGCGTCGCTCTTGACAGGTCGCGGCAGCATCAACTGGCGATGAAAAGACGTGAATCGGCGCTCACGCATGTGGAACTTATCGTCATCCACCATCTCGTCCGCGTGGCTCTCACCCTTGATCGTGAGCGTGTCACCCTGGATTGAGATGTCGATGTCCTCCGGCTTTACGCCCGGAACATTGGCCTCGACCACCACGTCGTTGTCGGTCTCGTACACGTCAACTGCCAGCGTCGCCGGGCCGCCGTTTGTGGCTATGCGCCCGAACGGCCGCACCCACGCGTCCTCGAATAAGCGGTCCATGGCAGATCGCAGGCTCAACATGTCGCCATACGGATCCCAACGTACCAGGTTCGCCATCGTACCCTCCTTGAGAAGTTGTTTCCGCGCGACTTTTTGCTTGTCACGCTCTTAGCACAATCATATCAACACACTGAGTATATATCAAGTGATTTGATAGTATGAGTATCAACTCTCTCAGTTTGACCTTAGCTTGATAAGTACTAACAGCTAAGCGCCTTCTGGGACATTTCCTGTCGCCCGTGTACACTGAAGTGCCGATGATGAAACGCCGCTGCGGCTCTGTGGTCATTGCCCTCGCTGCATTTTTTTGCCTCTTCACCGTGGCGCCTGCCGCCGATCCGACGCCGGCCGCCTCCGGGTTTAGCCCGTTCTGGGTGGCGCCGTTCCATTCCACCACGCTCTGGTCCGGCAATGGCCCGAGCGCACCGGCCTTTGGTCCAGCTCCTCTGGGATTGCAGCTGCGGGTAGACACGCCGCAGAACGGGTCCCGACTGTTCGTATGGAATCCGGTGACTCAGGGATGGGCCTGGGTGGATGCCAATGCAGTGGGGCCGGTGGGGGCTCCGAGCGACGGGGAGCTCCAGGCTCTCACGAGTTTCCAACCCTGGTGGGCCGAGACGTTCACGCCGACCTGGGGTTGGTCAGCCGAAACGAGCGACGCCGCCCAGTGGGGCGCGATTGACATGTGGCGCTTCCTTCAGGTGGTGATGCCCGAGTACAACGGCCGGGTCTATGTGCGGGACCCGCTCACGAACTCATACGCATGGGTGGATTCCGGTGTTATCGGTCCCGCGGGCGAACCACCCGCGGCCTACATTGGGCCGCCGCCGCCGGATCAGGAGGAAATCAGCCTCCCCGGTCGCGTCACGGCCGACACCGATCGCTACCGACGCCCGGGCCTGGACGACTATTTTGCTCTGGACCGGCTATTCCAGAACGATCCGTTAAACGTAGAAGCGATTACCACGGGTCTTGACGGAAATCCGTGGTACCGCATCGGGTCGGGTGAGTATCTGCCCGCGAGCAAGGTTCGTATTCCCGACCTCCCAGACCGAACTTTCCCCGGCCGCTGGATCGATGCAAACCTCACCGAACCAGTGATCGTAACGGCTTACGAGGACGATCAGGTCGTCTATTCGGCCCTGGGAATCAAGGGAAGAGACGCTTTCCAGACTCCGCTCGGCGTCCACTACATCCGGCGTCGGGTCGACAATGAGACGATGGACAGCGAAACCGTTGGCATTCCACACGATTCGAAGGACGGCTACCTTCTGAAGAACGTGCTCTTCACCCAGTACTTCACGGGCGACGGTGCGTCGCTCCACTACAACTACTGGCGAGTTGACTGGGGGCACGCGGGCAGCCACGGCTGCATCGGGCTAAATTATGGCGATGCACTGTTCATGTGGGAGTTCGCCACCGTCGGGACGCCTGTTTACATTCACACTTAATGCCTGACATATCCGCACTATTGTTTGGGCGGGATCAAACTCCAGGTATTGTTTCGGTTTTGGCGGACCGAGCGGGCCACGCGCGGGTCTGGCGGCGCGTTGGCGACCAGGTTCTGTACGAGGAAGACTCGTTTCCGAACTGGCTGCTCCTGACGCATCGCGAGGTCCTCGATGGTTTGCCTACCCAAGAATTGCCACGCTCTGTCCTCAACGAGCGACCCCAAGCACCTGCCGGATCGATCGGTGTAGTGACGCTCGAAGGCGCGAATCCATTTCGTTATCTCGTACTTACCAATGACCTGGAGCGCGTGGAGCGCCACGTAGCCTCGGCCGTTCACGATGCGCACGAAACCGAGAGGTACCTGGAGCCGATCTCCCAGATCGTCTATGTGCGGCCCCCGGTCGAACAATATCTCACCATCAGCGGCCGGTCGTACTACCGAGGTATGGACTTCGCGGACGTGCGTCGACTCCAGTTCGACCTGGAAACGACCACGCTAGAGGCGGGGACGGGTGCGATCTTTATGGTGGCCGTCCGCGACTCCGCCGGCCTCGAGATCGTGCTCGACACCGATACCTTGTCGGAGGCCGAGCTGATTCAGATGCTAGTGGGGCTCATCCGGGAGCGAGATCCAGACGTCATCGAGAACCACAGCGTCTTTGACTTTGATATCAAGTTCCTGATACGGCGTGCTCAAGCTCTGGGCGTCCCGCTTCCTCTCGCGCGAGACGGCTCGACCTTCTGGGAGAGCCGGGATAGCGTGAAAATCGGCGCCAATAACGACTCGTTCACCCGATTTAGCCTGGCCGGTCGCGAGATTGTCGATACGCTGCACGCCACTCGCCGGTTCAGCGCCATTCAACGGGATCTGCGTTCCAACGGTCTGAAGGACGCCGCTCGATATTTTGGAGTGGCGAGCCCGGACAGGGTCTATATCCCCGGAGAGGCCATCTGGCCCACCTTCCAGACCAACCCGGATATGGTCAGGCGATACTGCCAGGACGACGTGGAAGAGGTGGATCGCATCTCGCAGGTGCTGATGCCGGCATCATTCGCGTTGACGAAGATGGTTCCCAAGTCCTACGAGCGGGTGGCGACCTCGGGCACCGGGCAGGGGCTGATCGAACCGCTGCTAGTGCGCGCCTATCTGGCCAGTGGCAAAGCCATTCCGCTGGGAAGAGAGATGGGGACTTTCCCAGGCGCGCGGACGGGGATCTTCACCACCGGCGTTGTGCGCAACGTCGTCAAGGCGGACGTGGCCTCGCTTTATCCCAGCATCATGCTCAATGAGGGGATCGCGCCGTCCGCCGACGAGGATGGCATCTTCCTGACGATGCTGGGCGAGCTGACGCGACGGCGTCTCCAGCACAAAGCAGAGGCGCGACGCACCGACCAACCCTTGGCAACGCAGGCTTCACACCAGGCGTTGCAGTCCGCCATGAAGGTGCTGATCAACTCCTTTTACGGCATGCTAGGGGCCAGCTTTGCCCTTTTCTGTGACAAATCCGCCGCCGAACGCGTGACGGCACGCGGACGCGAGCTCTTGGGGCAGGTGCTGGATGAGCTCGCCGGACGCGGGGCACTTCTGATCGAAGCCGATACCGATGGGGTGCTTTTCAGCATGCCGCCGCGGACGGACAGCGAGCCCTGGACGCATGCGGACGAAGTAACCTGGATTCAGGAGGTCTCCGATCGTCTGCCGGGCGGGGTCAACCTAGAGCATGACGGGCGCTATGAGGCTATGTATAGCCACATGGAGAAGAACTACGCGCTGCTGGATTACCTTCCGGAGGGAGCGCCGGTCGAAAGCCAGCGCATCCGCCTGGTAGGGGTCGCCTTCCGGTCGACGAAGGCAGAGCCGCTGCTGGAGCGGTTCCTGGCCGAGGCCGTGCGGCTGGTCCTGCAGGGAAACTGGGCCGCCGTGCGGCGGCTCTACCGCGAAACTTGCGACGATCTGCGCATGAGACGAATTCCAGTGTTGGATCTCTGTGTGACGATGCCGCTCACTAAAGACCCGCAGAAGTACGCCCAATCGGGCCGAAAAGAAGAGCCTTATGAGGTCGTCTTGGCAGCCGGGCGAGTCGAATGGCGGGCCGGCTCGCGCATTCGCTACTACCAGGCCCGGCTTGGCAAGAAGCTATTCAGCGTGGGCGCGACCGATTACGACCCGGAGTTCTATGTCACCCGGCTGCGCCATACCGCGATGCAGCGACTGGAGCGCGCCTTTCGGCCGGAAGACCTCGACGCCCTGTTCAGAGAGTCCGACGGGCTGTTCGACACCCCCATCGGGTCGATCATCCCACTGTGCCAGCCTGCTCGCGCCGAGGATGCCGCCGTCGAAGAGCTATCCGAGGAGCCCGAGCCCGTAGGCGCCTAGAAGGTCTTAGAGGTCCCTGAGTACCGGCAAGGCCTCGCGCGCGAAGAGCTCCATGCCATCGCCCGCTTCCTGCAGGGGCATGTTGCCCATCTCGGGCCGAATCACTAGCACTCCAGCGCTGGTGGCTTTCTGCTGCTCGGTGATCTGTTGGATCAGCGAGTTCGGATCGCCCAGCAAGAAATGCCCGCTCTTGATCTGCTTGGTGCCCCAGCCCACGCCGCGCTCGGGGCGGCCGCCTTCTTTTTTCCAGCTGTACGTCTTCAGCCGATAGCGTCCCTCCGCGAGCTCCCCCAAATCAGCATGTTCGAGCTGGCGTGGGTAGGGAGACGCCGAAGTCGAGCCCGCTCCCCAGGAGTTCTCCTGCTCCTGGGCAGCAATCTCGTCCACTTTGTCCTGGAAGTCGG
>DASXTD010000399.1:0-2366 GCA_036505655.1 Chloroflexota bacterium | reverse complement strand
GTGGAGGGACACGGCCGATGCTAACGCGGCCATCGCCCGCACCCGTGACGCGGGTCGCACCTGGGAGTACCTGACCGGGGGCCTGCCGGCCCACCTGCGGGGCAATACCGAAGCGATGACCATGAACGCGTTCGGCAGCACGTTCGAGCTCTTCGTGGGCACGACCGACGGAACCGTCCTCTTCAGTGAAAATGAGGGCGACACCTGGACCACAATCGCCCAGGGCATCCCTCCAGTATCGAAAGGCGGCCACTTCCGCGCACTGCGACCTGACCTGGTAGCCGCTCGCTAATTCGGGCGGTTCGTCGGTGAGCAGCCGGAAGCAATATCCGCCGGTCGAAATAAGCTTCCGGCTGCTCACTCGGACCGCCGCGCTGCTGTTTCTGTTCGCCATCGCCTGTGCGCCAGCCACTGCGCCGAGCGCCTCCCAAGGGCAAGCGGCGAGCACGGGCACAACGCAGCCCCCGCGTACGCTGGTCGCCGCGATCCGGGTCGAGCCCACCACTTTGTTCTCGACGCTCGGGCTGGGCGGCGGCGCGACCCTCTCGTACACGCAGCGCCTATTCAACGCCTACCTCGTGAACTTCGACGCGAGGGGCGATCCCCAACCCTACCTGGTGGCCCAGCCCCCCCAGCTCAACACGGATAGCTGGCGCGTTTTACCTGACGGCCGCATGGAAACAACCTACCGACTGAAGCCAAACCTGGTCTGGCACGACGAAACCCCGCTCACCGCGGACGATTTCGTGTTCGGTTGGCAGGTCTACATTTCACCAGCGCGAGGCGCCGGTAGCTCTCCACCCTTTAGCAGGATCGATGACGTGCTGGCTTCCGATCCGTCAACGGTCACCATCCGCTGGAAGGATCTCTACGCCGGAGCTGGCAAGCTGGCCAAGGAGTTCCCGCCCCTGCCGCGACATGTCCTGGGAGACGCATTCCAGACCTCGAACGCGGACGCGTTTGCCGCCCACCCGTACTGGAGCACGCAGTTCATAGCCGCGGGACCGTTCCGACTGGACCGCTGGGAGCCGGGCGCCTTCATTGAAGGAAGCGCTTTTAGCCACTACGTCCTGGGCCCCCCGAGGATCGCCCGCGTGCGGCTCATATTCAGGTCGGATCCAGGCACTGCATTGGCAAGCCTGCTCTCGGGCGAGGCCGAGCTCTCCGCCGACGACTCGTTGCGCTTCGAGGAAGGTTTGACCCTGCAACGGGAATGGGCTCCGCGCAATGCGGGCAGTATCGTGCTGCGGGCAGATTTGTGGCGGGCCGTCTTCGTGCAGTTCCGTCCGGAGCTCCTCGCGTCCCCGGCTCTCTCCGACGTGCGAGTGCGCAAAGCGTTGGCGCTGACCATCGACAAAGATGGAATCAACCAGGCGCTGTTCGAGGGGCAGGGCATCCTAGCTGACGTGGCATACATCCCGAAAACCATGGGCTACTACCCCACCATCGAGCCGGTCGCCGTCAAATATCCGCTCGATGCGAGCCGATCGGCGGCGCTCCTCACGGAGGCTGGCTACACCCGAGGCGCAGATGGCGTGTGGGCCAGCCCGACCGCGGGGCGCCTCTTATTTCCGCTCTTAACCGGCGCCTCCGGCCCCAACGAGCGCGAGCTATCGATCCTGGGCGACGGTTGGCGTCGAGCAGGCTTTGATATCCAGGAAAACATCATGCCGGCCGCCCAGCTTCAGGACGGTCAGGCGCGCAGCGTCTTCCCGGGCCTGTCCACGATCAGCCTGCCCAATGGGGAGGATGCGCTGGCGACCTCGAGCACGGTCGGCATCTCGGCCCTCGAGAATCGCTGGACCGGCCGCAATCGCGGAGGCTGGTCGAACCCCGAGTTCGACCGATTCGCGGCCGCGTTCAGCACGACGTTGGATAAGCAACAGCGGGTGCAGGCGATTGCGCAAATGGTGCGTATCTATAGCGACGAGGTCCCAGGGATTTCGATGTACTTCAACGCTGTCCCTGCCGCGCATGTGGCGGCCCTCAAGGGTCCTCAGACCGTCGCCCCGAACGTGGACCTCGCTTGGAACGTCCACGAGTGGGAGCTACGATAATCGCGGATTGCGGAGACGCCAACTAGCCGGATGGGGGAAGGACGATGGCAACAACCGCGGCGAGACCAGCACTCTACAGCGGCTACTTTCGACGAGATGTACCCGAGCCAGATATGGAGCTAACCCAGGTCGGGCCGGGCACGCCGGGCGGCGAGTACCTGCGCCGCTTCTGGCACCCTATAGGCCTGTCCGCGGACCTCCAGGACCTGCCACGACCAGTCCGCATTCTGGGGGAAGACCTGGTGCTGTTCCGGGACGGCCGAGGCAGGGTCGGATTGCTCCACACCCATTGCAGTCATCGGGGTACCT
>DASXTD010000398.1:0-2633 GCA_036505655.1 Chloroflexota bacterium | reverse complement strand
GGGCTTTGAGGTGCTTACGGCGGAGGATGGCCCGACCGGCCTGAGCCTGGCCCGCGAGCGCGATCCCAACGTGGTCGTCCTAGACCTCATGCTGCCCGGTATTGATGGGCTGGAAGTCTGCCGTCGGCTCCGACGAACCAGCTCGGTGCCGATCCTGATGCTGACCGCGCGCGGCGAAGAAATGGACCGAATCATCGGCCTGGAAGTAGGCGCCGATGATTATCTGGCGAAGCCCTTCAGCATGCGGGAGCTGGTGGCCCGCATTCGGGCACTGCTGCGTCGCTACGACATCATTCGGGAAGAGCTGACTGCCCCCGTGCCGGACGACGCGGAAGTCCTGCGGGCAGGCGATGTGAGCGTGGACGTCGGCGCCCATCGGGCCACCCGGGACGGCCGCGAGCTGGCGGTGACTCCCAAAGAATTCGATCTCCTGGCTACGTTGGTCCGCAATCGCGGCATCGTTCTTACCGCCCGTCGGCTGCTGGAGCTGGTATGGGGCTACAGTGATGCCGACACACGCACGGTCACTGTCCACATCCGCACGCTGCGCTCGAAAATCGAAGATGATCCTTCTGACCCCGCGCTGATCGAAACCGTCCGCGGAGTGGGGTACCGCTTTCGGGGGTAGATATGCTCGAGGGCTTGCGCTGGCGGATTCTGGCTGCGACCGCGACGGCTGAGGCACTCGGATTCGCGGTATTTGCGGGGCTGCTGGCAGCCACAGGTACTGCCCAGCCGGACCGTCCACTCATCTATGTGCTCGCGTTGACCGCGGCGGTCTTGGGGGCGCAGGTCGCATCGCGATTGGTCGTAGCTCCAACGCGGCGATCCCTTCGAGCAGTGGTGGACTGGGTGCGGGCGCTCGGGCAAGATGGCGCACAACCCACGATTGAGCTAGACGCCGATTTCGGCGACTTGGCCACGGCTTTGCGCGAATCTGCCCGTACCGTGAGCGATGAGCTGACCCTGCTGCAGATCGAGCGAGCCCGGCTGTCGGTTGCCCTTGAGCACATGGAAAGCGGCGTCATCCTGCTGGATCGAGGGTACCGGATCATCCTGATCAATCCAGCCGCTGCCCGCCTACTCGGAACCTCGGTACGAGCGGCTGAATGGCGCAGCTTGATCGAGACCGCGCGCGATCACGAGCTGGTAGCCGTGGCGAGAGCCTGCCTGAGCGACGACCAGGCTGTCCAGGGCGGTGAGCCGACCGTGATCCAACTGGGAGATCCACCGCGTTTGGTGCAGGTCGGAGGGTCTTCGATCCCGGGCCTCACCAGCTCGTCGCCAGGTGGCAGGCTGGATGCTCCCGGTGTTCTCCTCCTTCTCCAAGATGTCACCCAGCTGCGGCAGGCCGTGGTTATGCGCCAGGAATTTGTGGCCAACGTATCGCACGAGCTGCGCACCCCACTGGCGGGTCTGAAGGCCGTGGCAGAAACGCTCCAGGCCGGCGCGCTCGAAGATTCCGCCGTGGCGCGCGGGTTCCTGGACCGAATCCTGGTCGAGGTGGATCGTCTGACCGATCTGGTCGTCGAGCTCCTGGAGCTCGCTCACCTGGAATCGGGCGAGCGGGAGATCGCACGGGAGTCCTTGGATGTGTCCGACCTGGTGAGTCGCGCCGCGGAGCGACTGGCGCCTCAAGCGCAAGAGGCGGGAATCAGGCTTCAGATAGATGAATCGGGCGAGCCCTTATTCGTGCTCGGCGATGAGCTCCGCTTGGAGCGCGTGTTCATCAATCTGCTAGAGAACGCGATCAAGTATTCGCCTCCTGGGAGCGAGGTAGAGACGAGCTTTACCTGCGCCGACGGCGAAGTGATCGTCACGATCAAGGACGCTGGGCAAGGTATCCCGGAGCAGGACTTGCCCCGGATCTTTGAGCGTTTCTACAAGAGTGACCGCGCCCGCTCGTCACCGGGCAGCGGGCTGGGCCTCGCGATCGTGAAGCACGCGGTTCAGGCGCACGGTGGCCACGTGTGGGCGGAAAGCATCGATGGCAAAGGCTCGACTTTTTTCGTCAGTCTGCCGCTCGCCCGCCGCAGTGTCGACCGAGCTGAGTCATAACAGAAGCGAGTGGGTGGTAAGGGCCAGAAATTCGTGCACGCACGGCCATGGTATGGCCCAGGGCGTTCTTCCCTCGGCTAGCTGGCCGATAACAGCGAATGCCTTCTCGTGCCAGGGAGAATCTTCTCAATCAGCATAAATCAGGATGTTGGTTTCGACGGCGATCAGGAGCCACGCCCCTCGTAGATACGGTCACGGATCCGATCCCATGAACCGTCGGCGAACTCCGGTTGCAGTCTGCTGTTACGAAACGACGCGCGGCGCAGGTGGAAGGATCGCTCGTGCTGCCGATCCTCCAGGACCCGCCGCAGCCCCTCTTCGATTAAGGCACGCATGGAGGTCCTTTCCTGGGAGGCGACTTCCTTCGCCTCTGCGAGGAGTGCACTTGCAATCTCAACGGTCGTCTTCATACATAAAACCATACTGCCAAGTACGGGTGTAAGCAATCGGCCGGTTCGGCGTCGGTGGGCAGAGGGTTCGGCCGCGCCACTTAGCGATCATAGAAGCGGTGACATTTGACCGGCCCAATGGAGGGGTCTAAGATAAGCCCAACTTCTCAGGAAAGGCCCAATCGA
>DASXTD010000397.1:0-7353 GCA_036505655.1 Chloroflexota bacterium | reverse complement strand
CGCCATCCTTAATTTGCCCAAAGAAGTCGACTGGGTCGCCGAAACGCGCGACATCGTCAGGGCTTTCACCGACGTGCCCGTCGCCGCGATGTTCTAAGCGGGGCAAGGCCCGCTGCTTGAGGGGCAATGCGGCTGAGTGGTGCTCAAGAGTTCGCCAGCCCGCTCGGTAGGCACCCGGCTTGATTCCCCGATCAGCGGCTGCCGCTAGCTGGACACGTTCCACTGCTCTGCGTTCCAGCCCTCGGTTCCATTCGGGCCGCGGTTGGTGACGTTCGAGAACTGCCGTCCGACGGCTACGTGAGTAGTGTTGTAGACCAGCGGTAGCACGACCAGCTGATCGGTAAAGGCACGCACGATCTGGCGCTCTATGTCCATCCGCGCGGGCCGGGGAACTGTCTTGAAATAGAGGTCCACTAGCGAGTCGTACTCTCGGTTGCTGTAGCGAGTGCGATTCTGGCCGAACCAGCCCGTCTCCGGCCGCGGGATCTGCTGAGTCGTATAGAGCGCGAAGGTCTCCGGGTAAATCGGGAACCCAATGGTCTCGAAGGCCGGGCGCGTGTGGCGGTATTCGCGATCAGCCACTGCCTGCTGCCCGTACACCACTTCGCTGACGTCGACGCCGGCCCTCCGCCAGTTATCGTCCATGATGGCGGTGGCCTTGACCTGCGTATCGAGCTGGTTGTTGGTGCGGGATTCGATCGTCAATCGCTGCCCCGTCGAGTCGAGCAACGGGCCGTCGCCGGTCCTCTGGAAGCCCAGCTCACTGAATAGCCGAGCCGCCATTTGCGGATCGTATGGATACCGCACGATCGCCGCTTCCACGTCCTTGTAGTCGGCGTCGCTGGGCAGAATCGGCGCGTCATCGATCGGGACCTTGCCGTACAGCAGATCGTCTGCGATGGCCTGTCGGTTGACGGCGTACTGGAGGGCGCGTCGCATTCGCACGTCCAGCAGTGAGGTCGGCGTCGGGTCGATGAACTGTGGCATGGCGGCCACCCATTGCTGGGCGCTGTAGAGAACTGTCCCGTCGTGCCAGGTCTGTTCGACCTGGTAGGCCTGGTCAATGGAGATTCGTGCGCCAAGAGTCAAATTAGCGTCGCCGGACAGCAGCTCGGTGATCATCGTGTTCGCGTCCGGGGTGAACTTGATTTCCCACACGTCGATCTTGGGCCGGCCCAGGACGAACTGATCGTTCGCATCCAGGATCACATGGCTCCCGCGCACTAGTTCGCGCAGCTTGTAGGCGCCAGTCCCGATAAACTGGTCGCTCCAGTACGGAAGGTTGGCGAAAGCCGCCTTATCCTGGCGATGCGGCTGCTCGAGGATGTGTTTGGGGAGCGGGAGCCCGTGCAGCCGGGTAAAGAGCGTGTCGGCGCCGATGAACGGCCCCTTCCAGGTGGCGACTAACGTGAGCGGATCGGGCGCCGAAATGCTCTCAACCGACTCATAAATGGCGTCGGCGAATCCAGGGATGTCCTTGTCAGTCCCGGTGCCCGCCGTGAACAGGAGATCGTCCGAGGTGAGCGGCCGTCCATCGTGCCAGGCGACGCCGGAGCGGAGATGCCAGGTCGTCTCCATGCGGCCATCCGGGAACACCTTCCAGAGTCCATTGTCGATACTGGGCACTGCCTCAGCCAGCTGGGGCCGGAGCTGACCCTGGTCGGTGAAGTTGGCAGTCCCGGCGTTGAGCATCTCTTCGATCACATCCAGGCCGGGCACCGACCCGATTGAGGGATTGAAGCGGCCCTCGAAATGGGGCGGGTCGCCCATGATCGCGGCGGTCGCGTGCTTCGCCACCCTGGGCGCCTCGGCCGCGGTCGAACTCTGAGTCGATCCGGGAGGTGCTTGGCACCCGATCAAGGCGACCAGACTGATCAGGGCTAAAACGTATCGCAACGGAAACTGCTCGCTCATGCATCCCCCCTTGGGCGCTGTATTGCAGCCGAGGACCGGATTGAGGCATTGTCGCTTGCAGGGAGTTATAGCCCCCAGGGAGGAGTGCCGGATGTCGCAAACGAAGCATGCTCTGCGGGTTGGGGAGCAACTCCCGGACCTTACGCTACCCGGGGTCGACGGGACGTCAATTCGCCTGGCGGACTATCGCGGGAAGCGGCTCTTCATTTTCATGTGGGCTAGCTGGTGACAGTGCCGGGCTGAGCTGCCCGTGTGGCAGCAATTCATCGACGAGCATCCCGATGCGTTCGCGTTCTTGAGCGTGGCGGTGGATGCTCATCCAGAGCGCGCCGCCGAGTACGCGCGCCCCTATCGATTCCCCACCGCCGTAGACAGCGCGAACGTGCTCGGCCGCCTGTTCGACTTCGACGTGGTCCCCAACGGGCTGCTCATCGACGAGGTGGGAGCCTTACAGTTTCTGCATATCGGCGGCTTCTATTTGAGCCGCCCGGATGGCCGTCAGCAAGTCGAGGCCCTCCTCCATGCTGATTTTGCCACCGGCGACCGTCCCGCCCACATGAGCCAGGAATCGCTGGAGCTGGAGGTTCTCCGCGGGCAGCTTGTCTACGATCCCCAGAACTCTGACCTGCTCGCCGCGCTGGGCGATGCGCTACTACGTGAAGGCCACGGCGTCCAAGCGGTTGCGGCTTATGGGCAAGCAGTCGAGCTGCGGCCGGACGACTGGTCGCTGGCATTCGCGCTGGGCACCGCTCGACGCCAAACGGGAGATGTGGCGGGAGCGGTGGGCGCCTGGCGCCGGGCCCTGAGCCTCGATCCGAGCAACTTCACGGTACGTAAGCAGATCTGGCGCGAGGAGCACCCTGAGTGCTTCTACCCCACCATCGACTCCGAGTGGCAAAAGCAGCAGCTCGCAAAGGAAGGATATAAGCGTTAGCGCCGGCGAGAACTAGCGTGCGCAGAGAGCCTGGCAGTGAGAAAATGCGGCGTAGCCGGGCGGACTGCAACGTGATTCGGCTGCAGGCAAAGGAAGGCCAAACATGCGGGACGGCTACTTTGTGATCGATGGTGATGGGCACGTGCTCGAGAACGTTGACGGCGGAGAAGGCCTCCGGCGCCATATGGACCCAGCGTTCCGCAGCCGACCCCTCGGGGGCGGCTGGACTGATCGGAGCGTCGGCGGCAAATACGGCAAGCGGCACGGCGACCCGAGGATCCAGCTCGAGGACATGGACACCGAGGGCATCGATATCGCCGTGCTCTATCCCACCGGGCTGCTGGGTGCCTGGGGGTTGCGGGACCCCGCCTATTCGGTGGCAGTCCACCACGCCTACAACGGCTGGCTGGCCGAATTCTGCAGTCACAATCCGGATCGTCTGAAGGGCGTCGCAGTGGTCCCTATGGCCGAGCCGCAGGAGGCCGCGAAAGAGCTCGAGCGCAGCGTCACGCAGCTCGGCCTCATCGGCGCTATGTGCCACACGTACATCTATAACCACCAGGTGAACGACCCTGCGCTCGACGACCTGTACGCGTGCGCGCAGCAGTACAACGTGCCGATTGCCTTTCACGCATCGGGCTCGGAGATCGAACGGTTCAACCGCTTCGACACCTTCCTGGCGGAGCACACCATTGGCCACACGTTCGAGCAGATCAGCGCCACCATCCTGATCGTCTACGGCGGCATCCTGGAGAAGTTCCCGCGCTTGCACGTGGGGTTCCTGGAAGGAATGGTGGGGTGGATCCCGATGCTGGCCGAGCGGATGGACGAGGAGTACGAGCATCGGCCCTTCGAGGCTCCATTACTCACTCGGGAGCCGAGTGAATACTTCAAGAGCGGACGGGTATTCTTCGGCTGCGAGCCCGAAGAAGGACCAATTCCGGCCGTGATTAGCTACCTGGGCTCCGATCAGACGCTGCTGTACTCGTCCGACTATCCTCACTGGGATGGCGATTTTCCGAACAGCACCCGCAAGTTGGCCGAACGTACCGACTTGACCGAAGAAAACAAGCGCAACATCTTCGGTGAGAACGCGCGACGCTTCTATCCGGCCCTGGCCAAGGTGCCCGTGCCGGCGTAAGCGCAGGCTAACCCTGCTCGGGGTGCAGGCGGGACTTGTGCGGGCCCGCTTGGCGCTGCTCTGCATGACGGTCGCTAGCCACCTTCGACGGAATCGCTTATACCAAGGCCAAAGCCCACAGGCGGGAGGCTGACGATGGCAGTGCAAATCGCGACCAAGATCATCGACGGCGATGGACATATCCAGGAGGACACCGCGGGGATCCACAGCCACCTCGCATCGCCCTACCGGGAGCGAATTCGGCCAACCAACATCTTTCCGCCCCTGGACCACCTTCACAGCGCGCGCGCTGTCGAGACGCCACCCACTCGTGATGGTCGTGCGCCTGTCGGGCCAGAGGGCTGGCTGGCGTTCCTGGAAGATGTGGGGATCGACTGGACGGTGCTCTATCCCACCAGCGCCCTGGCTTACGGAAAGATTGTTAGCCTGGATTACGCGGTAGCGGTGACGCGCGCCTACAACGACTGGCTTCACGCCACCTACCTGCAGTTCAGCCCGCGCTTCAAAGGGATGGCGCTGATTCCGATGCAAGATCCGGACGAGGCGGTGATCGAGTTGCGGCGTGCCGTCACCGAGTTGGGTATGCAGGGAGCAATGCTCCCAACCAATGGCCTGCCCTTCCCGTTGGGGGCCAAGCCGTACTGGCCTGTCTACGCAGAGGCGGAGCGGCTCGGTTGCAGCATTGCGATCCATGGCGGCTGCCACGACAACTTCGGAATGGACCAGCTCAACATGTACGTGCCGGTGCACGCGCTCGGTCACCCGTGGGGCCTGACGATCAGCTGCGCCAGCATTGTCTACAACGGCATCTTCGAACGGTTCCCAGGTAGCCGCATAGCCTTCCTGGAGGGCGGCATTGCCTGGCTGCTTATGGCGCTCGAGCGGTTCCATTCCTCGCACGAGACCCACTTCCAGTACATGACGGATGCCCAGCTCGGACCGCGCGAGGGAGTGCGACCGGACCGCTACATCATCGAGCAGATCCAGGCCGGTCGCTTCTACATCGGCTGTGAGACCGAAGAGCTGACGATGCCCTTCGCTTTGAAAGTCATGGGCAATCAGCCGTTCCTGTACTCGTCGGACTTTCCGCACGAGGTCACGAACCAGAGCTGCAAGCACGACATCGAGGAGCTACTGGAAAGCGACGACCTGACCCAGGCGGACAAGGAGGCGATCTTAGGCCGCAACGCGGAGTGTTTCTACCGCCTTTAAGGAGACACGATGAGCTATCAGGGCCATCCGGTCATTGACTCGGACTCGCACATCCGCGAGTACATCGACATCGACCGCACCTTCAAAGACAACATGGACCCGGAATACCGCGACGCCTACGATGACCTGTCGCGCGCGGTCAAGGCCCACCAGTCGCCGGGCCGTGAGCAGGTGCTGTTTATGAATGCGTCGGCGGTGATCGGCCCCACGGCCCCTCGCCGCCCGATGGGCGTTCACGATCGGTTCGGCCCGCCGGAGCGCCAGAATAAGGTCGCCGAGGAGACGGTGCCGGATACCGGGCACACCTGGCAGGGCAATGGCATCGACATGGCCTGCAATTGGGACCCGAGCTTACGGCTCCGCGACATGGATACCGCCCAGGTCGATGTGAGCGTCATGTTCCCCAGCCAGGCAGACGGCTTCTGCGTGTTGCGCGACACCGGCTTCGAACAGGCTCTCTATCGGGCCTACCACCGCTTCGTCAGCAATTTCTGTGCTGATGGCGATGGGCGACTGCGTTGGGTCGCGACCTCTAACCTGCGTGACATCCGAGCCGGCGTGGACGAGCTGATCCACTGGACCGAGCGCGATGAGAACGTGGCGGGCTGGTTCATTCCGCGCGCCTGTCCCGATGGCCGTCTACTCGACAACCCGGACCTGCACCGCATCTTCGCGGCGGCCCAGGACCTGGAGGTGCCGATCATGGTCCACGGCGGCACCATGCGGCCGCCGCTTACTCCGGGCGCTACCGAGTTGGACAACGCTGGATTCATCATCAATGCGGTCTATCACGGCTGGGGCGGTATGACGGCCGTGAGCGCGTTGATCGGCGGTGGCATCTTCGACCTCTTCCCGCGGCTGCGAGTGGGGATCTTCGAGAGCGGCGCCGGCTGGCTGCCCTGGCTGGTCGAGCGAATGGACGTGGCCTATCGGCCGAGCTCAGGCATGACGCCGAACTTGAGCCGGAAGCCTAGCGAGGTCATCGCCGAAGGCCGCTTGTTCTGCTCGATCGAGCCCGACGAGGAGCACCTGGACTACGCGGTCGAAGCGCTAGGGGAGGACATCTGGCTGTTCTCGACCGACTACCCGCACCAGGGCTCGCCGTGGCCGGATGGCGTGCCAATGGTGGTCGACCGAAAGGGTCTGTCCGGGAGTGCCAAGATCAAGATGCTCGGCGCCAATGCCCTGCGCATGTTCCCGCGCATCGCCAAGAAGGTTACGGCGGTTTCTGTAGGCGGATCTTAGGAGACGAACTCTTGCCGACTCTCAGCGCAAGGGAGGCAGCGGTGGGCTTCACGCGCATGTACACGGGTCCTGATGGCAAGACACACATTGAAGAACTGGCGCTCGATGGTCCTGTCCTGTCAGCGGTGCTGGCCGCGGAAGCAATTAGTTTCCGGAGTATGCCGCCCGGCCACTTTATCGACTGGCATCCCGCGCCGCGGCGCCAATTTGTGATCACGCTCTCCGGGGAAGTGGAGATCGGGCTGGAGGATGGAAGCCTCCATCGATACGGGCCCGGCCACGTGGCCCTGGCCGAGGATTTGACTGGCAAGGGCCATACCACGCGGGTCGTGGGGGCCACGCCGCGGTTAACGGCGACGATCCCCCTCAAGTAACCTGGGTAGCTTGACGGCCGTCTCTAGTTCACCCTTCGGTCGTTGAGTCCCGAGACCGCTTCGCTGCGTTACGCTCGTAATCCGTATAGGGCCCGGGCGTTGTCGTCCATGATCTTGTGGACAACGCCTGGGTCAATGTCCTCGCGGGCTTGCAGCTGTTGCATCGCCTGGAGCTCCGTAGCGCTGTCCTGGTGGCCATAATCGGTCCCGATCACTAGGCTGTCGTCGCCAGCGTATTGCAGGATGTGAGGCAGGTCGTCATCTGCCTGGCAGGTCACGAAGATGCGGTTATCGCGCAAGACCTGCCCGGCCCGGTAATGTCCCTTCTTTTCCAGGCGCTTGCGCACTTCACGGACCACATAGGGGATCCATTCGGCGCTTGCTTCGACGAAGCCCCAGCGGAGGTTGGGAAACTGATCTGGGATCTGATTGGTTAGGAGCATGTGACAGGCGCCCACCACGCCGAGCTTGAACTTCAGGAAAGGGCCGCCGTCTGGGGGCTGGGACAGGAAGTCGAACCAGTGCGGGTTGGA
>DASXTD010000396.1:0-4944 GCA_036505655.1 Chloroflexota bacterium | reverse complement strand
GTAGGAAAGTCCGCGAAGCGCGAGCATCGCCGACTCATAGAGAGCCAACCGATCCAGGTCGATCGGCTCACCGGTGCTGTTCTCATAGCTGGCCAGAAACGAGGTGCGCAGGGTTTCGGTGGCGGCGCCGTCCCGCCAGTCCTCAGCTACGGAAGGCGGCAGGTAGGCGCAGAAGGTGCCCAAGTCGAGCGCCGGCTCGGCCTGGCAAAACATTTCGAAGTCAATCAGAGAATAGGTGCCGCGCGAGTACAGCAGTTGGTCGTACTTATAGTCCCCGTGGCTGGGGACCAGGGGACTTGGTCGGCTCCGGCCGGCCCGGTCCTCCACCTGGTTCAAGAACTTGCGCACTTCCGGGTAGAGCCGCGGAGCCATGAATTTCAGATCTTCCATGGCCTTCCGCACGTGTTCGACTAGCGACTCTAGCGAGCGCTCCGAACCAAATGGGATATCGGCGCCATGAACCGCTGCCAGGGTAGCCCCAGCCTGATCGACGAGATCGAGAAACGGAGTGCGATTGCGGTCCGCTGGGATGGGTTTGCCGGGTACCGCGCTCTGCAGCAAGAGCCCGGCCTCCGGGCGAAAGGCCAGCGGCTGCGCGACGTTGAGCACGCCCGCCTCCCGCGCCGGCGAGCACCACAGCCGCTGCATGATCAGCCATTGCAAGCCGGCGACGTTGTGCGGAGTCACCTTGCCGTAGGCCAGCGTCTGACGCTCGCCTGCCACTCTGTAGGAGAGTACGCTCCCCACCTCGGGCGTGTAGTTCACAATCTTCGGGACGATCTCCGACTTCTCTCCCAGCACGGAGGCCACCCAATCCACATTTGCGGAGTAGTGGAGCCCGGGCATCGCCGGGTCGAACGGAAAGCTCCATACGATGCCGTTCAGCTCCGGTAGCAGAACGAACCCACCTCGCGGATGATCCAGGTCGTTCAGCTGCTGCGGGTAGTAGCGGTCGAGTTGTCCGACGTACTGGTCGAAATCGGATTCTTCGAAAAAGCTCTTAAAGGTCAGCCGCTGGGGACCCCATTGGTAGACAGCCCAGTGGCAAGTTGGGGCGCTCAGCCGGGTGGTTTCGAGCGAGAGCTTGCGGCGGGACCCAGGGAAGATCTCGGCCAGCGAGCGTTGAAACTCGTGCGGTTTGCTGGCCTCGTGGATGGTTTCGAATTTGAGATCTGCCATGGGTGGCTTTCCCGATCCATTAAGTTGACGGCGCATCCGCCCCACCCCCGAACGGGAACGACGGTCTCAGCCGCTACCCTCTCTGGACGGCCCCGCCACCGCACCTGGCTGGGACTCATCTGTTAAAAAAACGGAGCTTGGTCGGCCGCGTTACCCCCTTCACCCAATGCTCACTGCGTCTTCACGTGCCCGCTGTGCTATCTTCATTGCGCAAAAGAGCGCAGCGCAGCGGAGCGGTTTCGGGACACACCCCAGAGGGGTGTGCCTAGTTCAGGCCGTAAATGAGCGCAGCGCCGGTATCGGCTTGACTCGAAAGGAGCTCCCTCAAATGGCAAAAATTGTGCTTGGCATTGGCTCCTCGCACGCGCCCCAGCTCGCTATGCCTCCATCCAAGTGGCGTGAATACGGCGATCGCGCGCGCACCATGGACGGCCACTGGTTCGAGGGGAAGACCTACTCATTCCCTGAGCTGGTCGAGCTGCGGGCAGGCAATCATTTCGAGAAGGAATGCACTGAGGAGAAGTTCCAGGCCCGTTTTGATGAATGTCAGCAGGCCATCGCACACCTGGCGGAGACCCTGAATCGGATTTCGCCGGACGTATGCGTGATCCTGGGCGACGACCAGATGGAGGCCTTCCACGACGACAATATGCCCACCATTGCCGTCTACCACGGTGACACCATCGATGACGCGCCCTGGTCCGGGAGGGAGTTCGCCGTCCGTGACCCCGTAGTCGACAACGAGCCCAAGGAGCGGGTCAGCCACCCCACCGATGGGAAATTGGGCACCTACCTCATCGAGTCTCTGATCGAGAACGAGTTCGACGTCACCCGCACCAACAAACTGCCGGAAGGCCGGCGCAACGGCACCATCGGCCACGCCTTCTATTACGTGTACCGGCGGCTGATGCACAACGAGGTCATCCCGAATGTGCCGGTGATGGTCAATACGTATTATCCGCCCAACGTGCCCCAGCCCAGGCGCTCCTATAAGCTCGGCCAGGCGCTGCGGCAAGCGATCGAGGCGTGGGATTCGAATAAGCGGGTGGCCGTGATCGCCTCCGGCGGGCTCAGCCACACGGTGATCGAGGAGGACCTGGACCACCGCATCCTGGACGGCCTCAAGAACAATGATGTGGCGAAGCTGACCGATTACCCGGACGTTCGCTTCCGCGCTGGGACGTCAGAGATCAAGAACTGGATCATTCTGGCCGGCGCGATGGCCGGTGACGGCCTCCAGATGAACCTGGTCGACTACGTGCCCTGCTACCGAACCGAAGCCGGCAACGGGTGCGCCATGGGCTTCGCGGAGTGGGTTTAGTAGCTCACGCCTGAAGGTTACTGGCTCTGCAGGGGCGCGCACGCCGCCGGTGACTGTACGCCGATGATGTCGCCCTGTGCTCGGTGAGCATCCACCGCGGCCGCGCCGATCTGTTGAGGCACGAACGGATTGGTGCGTGAGCCTGTGGCATGGCAAACGTTGACTCGTGCTTCCGGCGTCGATGCCGCTGCACTCCCGGCCGGGCTGGGAGATGGCTGGGCGGCAGCCTCCACTCTAGGCAATCCCGCTATCGGTGTCGTCACCTGGGTGCTGAGGTCCACGCTCAGCTGAACCACCGCGGCTCCGGGTTCTTCGGGAGCTGTCAGGGCGAGCGGTGGTTCGTCGGTGGGCCCGACTGTCGTCGACGTTTTCGTACCTACCTCCTCGGTAGTCACTGGCGTGGATGGACCCTCATCGGCGGGTCCCGCGCTGGGCTGCGCTCCCCTTCCGTTTGCCCCGGTGATGGCAACGGCGGACTCAGTGACGCCGACTTCTACTGGAGGCGTCGAAGTGCTGTCTGTATCTGCCCTGGCCTCTTCAGTCGTGAGCTCATCACCTCGGAAGCTCGGAGCCCCTTCAGTGTCCTGAACAGGTAAGCGCTCGTCCGATATGGCGACCGTCCCGGGAGGGGCCGCTTGGGCGGCGTCAGTGGCACGCCTTGGCTGTATCAATGCAGCCACTGCCGTCAGGCTTTCTCCTGCTTCGGTAGCGGCCCTCGCCAGTCCTTCGAAGGTGGCCTTTACCAGGTAGAGCGGCTCTCCGGGCAGAGCGTCCTGCGATGCGTAGATGCTGCCGACACCCACCGCGCCAATAAGCACGAGAGCCGCTGCCGCTGCCGCTGCCATACGCGCGCTGGCCCGCGGCAGCATCCCCCAATTGCCAACCCATGCCGTCCATACGCCTCGGAAGGAATGCGACGGGACAGCCACTCGATCGTCGAGTGCTTCAGCCAGCATCAACCGTCCTCGCGATCGAAAGCTTGGATCGGGTTCGGCCGCCGCCGGATAAGCGAGAGATTGGGCGATCTCCAGGAGAGGGCGCAGCTCGTCGGCAATCCCGGGGTGTGTAGTCAGGCATTCTTCGAGCGTCTGGCGCCCAGACATCATTTCGTCCAGGCAGTCGGCGAGCACTTGATCGGTGACCCTTGCCATTATGCCGCAACCTCGTCGGCTAACAAGCGCCGCAGTGACACCAGCGCTCGCAGCTGAATTACGCGGACGTTCCCCTCGCTCTTGCCCAGAGCCGCGGCGATCTCGGCGTATTCCAGGTGCTCCAAAAAATGCATGGTAATGACCCGTTGTTGGTCTGGCTTCAATCTCAGGATGCCCCGGCGCACCGCCAGCCGGTCTGACTCCGCGAGCGCTTCGGCCTCCGGGTCCGACCACCGCGTAGGCGCCGGACAATCGATGTCGTCCAGTTCCCGTGTTTCCCGCCCTGGTCGGAAAGCGTCCAGCCGCGTGTTGTGAGCGATGGTGAGCAGCCACGAGACGAACTTCGCACCAGTCCGCCGGTAGCGTCCGATGCCTTTCCAGGCTCGCAGGAACACCTCTTGCGTCACGTCCTCCGCGTCGGCCTGGTTGCCGACGTAGTAATAAACATAGCGGTACACACGCTCCGAATAGCGGTCGTAGAGGGCGACAAAAGCTTGGAGGTCACCGGAGATGGCGGCGTCCACCGTTTCTTGGTCCTCTTCAGATTCCGCGGAAGGTACTCTGCCGTCCCTTCCCACGTCCCGCGTATCTGGTGCGCCATTTGCCGACGGCGAAGGGTGGGCGAAGTCTTCCGAGGAGTCGGATGTCTGGGGCAACGGGTTGACTGAAGTCAGGTCCAACGAAGCTCCCCGGAGCGATGGGCTTGCCAGGGCGGCCGTGGTAGCCAGCAGAAAAAGCCCAATGGCGTTCATTTCACGCCCTCGCCGCTTAGAAAAACCGAGGCTAGAACTGCTTTGTTACGACTGCTGGGGTCGAGGGAGTGGAGGTCGCAGGTCGCGGCTTCCACTCCCTCGAGATGCATTACTGGTTCGGCTGCCTGGAACGCCGTAGCCACAGGCCCAAACCGGCTAGGACTAGCCCTCCCAGGGCGAATGGGCCGAGCGGACCCTCGCCGGTCAGCGGCAGAACCGAGGCGATTGAGCGGGCCACCTGCGCAGGCGTCTCGGTAAATATGGATGTCGCAGTGTCTCCCACCCCCGGCGGTGCCGACTCGGAGCCCATCACCTCGGGCCTCGAGGTGAATATCCCTTGGACTCCAGACGCTGGACCACTCGCTCCGCCAGTGCCGGCGGAGGCCGTGCCGCCACCCGTGTTGGGAGCGGCCGAGGTTGTGCCGGGCCCGGTGGTAACGGTAGTCCCGTTGGTTCCGTTGACCCCGTTGGTTCCGTTGACCCCGTTGGTTCCGTTGATCCCGGGGTTCCCGTTGATCCCGGGGTTCCCGTTGGCGCCGGG
>DASXTD010000395.1:0-16286 GCA_036505655.1 Chloroflexota bacterium | reverse complement strand
CGCAGAGCGCAACACCCACTGACTGGAGACCGCCTGGTCCTCTTCTCCGGTCAAACCACCGCAACAGTGGGCGCATCGATTCCCCCCTTATGTCCAGGTACATTTCTGAGTATAGACGGGGAAGCGGAGCGTCAAGCGGAGCGGTGTCGGGAACCAGCGTCGGGTTAAGTGTTTGTTGCGGCCGCAGACCGGGCGCCAATTCCCTGCGTAGCCCTGTGGTACCATCAGACCCCGAATCGGCTGATCTTCGGCCGTGGGAGCAAACCTCGTGTCGTTGCCCACTCATCTGTTCCAGCCTATCGAATCTGATCTAACCACAGTCGAGGATCGGCTGGAGCTGCTTGGAGAAGAGGCAGGGCCTACTCTGGGCCCCATTCTGACGGGCGTCTTGCTAGCGCCTGGGAAGCGGTTGCGGCCCGCGCTTACGCTTACGTGCGGCCAGCTGTTCAAGCCCTCGACGTTGGGCCTCAAGACCATGGCCGCCGCGGTGGAGTGTCTTCATACCGCGACCCTGATTCACGATGACGTCATGGATGAACCAGGCGAGAGGCGCGGAGAGCCCGCTCTTTATCGGCAGGCCGGAAATGCGATTGCTCTGCTCATTGGCGACTACCTGTTTGCGCAGGCAGCACTCATCGCCAGCGAGACGAACAACCTCCGCATCATGCGTCTGTTCGCCGACGCTGTAGCGAAAGTATGTAAAGGCCAGATTGAGGAGTTTTCGCGAGACCAGGAAGCGCGAATGTGGTTAACGCGGGAAGACTATTACCGAACGATCGACGCGAAGACTGGCGCCCTATTCGTGCTGGCTTGCGAGTCCGGGGCGGTGCTGGGAGAAGCGTCGCTGGCAGCCGCAGACGCCCTTCGTGAGTATGGTCGCTCGCTGGGTCTGGCGTTTCAGATTGTGGACGACGTACTCGACCTGATTGGGGACGAAGCGCTGCTGGGTAAACCGGCTGGCAGTGATCTGCGGCAGGGCGTGGCCACGCTGCCCATCATCTATTTGCGCGATGAGATCCCCGAAACGACTCTCCGAGCTGCTTTTGGCCAGGACGGGCCCCGCGAACAAGCCATCGAGGAGATTCGTTACCAGGCGCGTAGTGGCAAGGGGATCGAGGCTGCCTACCAAGAAGCTCGCCATTGGGCAGACGACGCGGCGGCTCGGTTGGA
The DNA here is from genome assembly GCA_036505655.1 of Chloroflexota bacterium. Taxonomy (GTDB): domain Bacteria; phylum Chloroflexota; class UBA6077; order UBA6077; family SHYK01; genus DASXTD01. The sequence continues at coordinate 15,116 of DASXTD010000395.1, read as the reverse complement.
CGGCTTACCAAGAGGGACATTTCGAGATCTGCTGCGCGAGCTTACTATCGGCCTGGTCGACCGCCAGACCTAGCCACGCAGAGACTAGAAGCCGACATCACTTGGGGCCAGAAAGTCGGCGCGCACCCAACCCTGGCGGCCGGTTTGATCCTGCACATTGCGCCAGGTCCGATTGGGCACGGCTTGATCCAGCCGGTCAGGCCCGATGATCTGCAGGACCCGACGCTCCGGTAGGGCGGCTCCGATCCGTTGGGCATCGTCTCTCGGCTCGCTGCGAATGAAGGCCCCCTGGTTGTCGGTGTTGGTGATGCGGACATATTCAACCCCACCGCTAGACGGTTCTCCGGTTTCGCTCGTCGGTTCCGATGGGGGCACCACAATCTGGGCAACAATTGGCGCAGTCGTCCCCGGCTGAGAGGGCTGAGGCGCCATTCGACCCAGCACCGCGGCCACCGTGAGCACGATCGCGAGCACGATGACGATCACGGCCAGACCGATAATACCGAGGCCCACAACCGCTCGGGGCACCTGGTTGGGTTGGGCGACGAAGGGGCGGCCACACCATTCGCAGATATGTGCGCTTAATTCATTACGGCCCCCGCAACCGGGGCAGGTCATGGTCTCCCGGCGATCGATGGGGAGAGACTCGATGGTTGGTTCCGTTGGGCCTTCGACCACGTTGGTCAACTATCCTCGCCTGTTCTGGGCTCTGCCGTTACGTTGTAACGGGTGATGCCACGCGGTGGCGACCACCTACTAGAATAGGCCGATCCTTCGACGGGAGTCGGTGCGGATGAGCGACAGCGAGCGGAGCGGTCTCGAGGCTCAGGATCCGAGTCTGGGACAGGTGATGGCCGTCAAAACAGAGTCGAGCATAGTCAACCAGGCGATCTTGGCGGCGCTGGAAGCTAAGCGGCCGGCTGACTTGATCACCGTGGTGGCGGCGGAGCCTGATGGTGAGCCGCCGCTGGGAACGAAGATGCTCGTCGAACGAGAAGGCGCCGAGTTCGGCGGATTCGGGATCGAGGCTCTCGACGGCGCGGTGCGGGCGGACGCCCAGCGCATCCTGAGCGAGGGCAAGAGCCAGGTCGTCACGTACGAGATATCTGGCCCACGCGGCGACCTCAAAATAGATGCCTTCCACGAGCTATTGGAGCCCCAACCGCAGCTCGTGATTCTGGGCGCTGGCCACATCGCGGTGCCTCTGGCGTCGTTCGCCCATTTGTTGGGTTTTGAAGTGGTCGTCATCGATGACCGCGATAAGTATGCAAATCGGGAGCGGTTCCCAGAGGCGGACGAAGTGATCGCGGCCGACTTCGGCGAGACGGTGCAGAAGCTGCGCATCACGCCATTCACGTACCTGGCCATCATTACCCGCGGGCACACGTTCGATGAAGAGGCGCTGCGAGTATTACTGCGCCAAGAGCCAGCCTACATTGGGGTGATCGGGAGTCGCCGCCGGGTGGAGACGGTCCTGCGCAAGCTAGCAGGGGAGGGATACGAACGCGAGCGCCTGAGCGCCGTGTACGCGCCGATCGGGCTGGATATTGGATCGGAAACTCCCGAGGAGATCGCGCTCTCCATCATTGCCGAGATCATCGCCGCGCGTCGTGGCGGGACCGGCCATTCCCTTTCCCGCCAGGGCCGTCCTATGGCTTTTTAAATTCCCCCCCCGCCCTTTAGTGGAGTTGGGGGGGCTCCGCCCCCCAACGGCCCCCCGGGCGACGCGGGCAAGGCCGCGTATGCTCCGGGGGCGTTTCGCCCGGCCTACAATGACAGTTAAGTTACCCGGGGGGTTTGGGGCGCAGCCCCCCATGTGTTTTTCTTCCCCTCCCTCGCAGGGAGGGGTCAGGGGAGGGTCTTTCAAATGGGTGATTCGAACAATTTAACGAAGCTACTGAAAGAGGCCCAGAAGCGGGCGGCTGATGGAGAGCGCGGCGTGACTGCCACCATCGTACGCACGCGCGGCTCAACGCCGCGCGAAGTGGGCGCCAAGATGGTCGTGTTCGAGGATGGACTGCTGATGGGCAGCATCGGCGGTGGTTGTGGCGAGGCCGACGTCTACCAGGAAGCGCTGATCGCGTTGGAAGAAGGACGGCCGCGTTTGATGCACGTCGATCTAACGGCCGACGAAGCCGAGGAGAGCGGGGACGTATGTGGCGGCATCATGGACGTGTTCATCGAACCGCTACCGACGAGTGCTGAGAGCTGAGTGCTAACGAGGGCTGCTGAGCTCTGAGTGCTCAGTGCTGAGCGCCTGGCGTCCTCAGAACTCAGCACTTTATCCTCAGCACTCGTCCGCGTAGCATTTTTGCCCCTTCCCCGCGTTGTAGATAGGGGCAGGAGGTCGAGACCTTAGGGGTAAGTCCCTTATATTCTCGACTCGAGCTGCCGCCGATAACTGAACGGAGATGAACGGCAATCAGTGGTGGTAGCGTTGATTAGTGGGCTAGAATGGCCGGTCGGCACAATTCGCGGAAGTGGCTCAGTGGTAGAGCATCACCTTGCCAAGGTGAGGGTCGCGGGTTCGAATCCCGTCTTCCGCTCCTTCCCAAGCGGGCCTGCTCAAGGAGGAGAAGGCCCGCTTTGTCGCCCTCCGGCCCCAACAGGGAGGCCATTGGGCGGATGTTTGGAGCCCATGAAGGTCGAAACACAAGAACTTCCTGAAAGCCAGGTCGCCCTCAGCTTCGAGGTGGAGTCTGACCGCCTCGAACAGGCGCTGGATGCAGCCAGCCGACGGGCAGCCTCGCGAGTCAACATCCCCGGCTTTCGGCGCGGGAAGGCTCCGCGCGCGCTCGTCGAGCGAGTGATCGGTCGCGAGTCGCTGCTGCAAGAAGCCATCGACGAGCTGCTTCCCGTCGTCTATCGCGAGGCGGTCCAGGAAGCGCAGATTCGCCCACTCACCCCGCCTGAGTTCGAGGTGAAGAGCATCGAACCGCTGCGCGCGACTGCCACTGTAGTCGTGCCACCCACCGTCCAGCTGGGCGACTATCGGGGAATCGAGATCGAGCGCAAAGAGCCAGAAGTGACAGACGAACAGGTCGAAGCCATGATCGAGCAGCTTCGCGAGCAGCATGCGCAATGGGTGCCCACCGAGCGAGCTGCCGAGTACGGAGACAGCGCCACGCTTGACGTCCTGGGCGCGACCGAGGGACGTACGGTGGTCAACCGGGAGGATGTCGAATACCTTTTGTCCTCAGAGAGCCGCTCGCCGTTGCCCGGATTCGTGGACAAGGTCGTCGGCATCGGAATCGGGGAGGAGCGCTCCTTTGATATTGAGGTGCCGGAAGAAGAGGACTACGGCGACCTGGCCGGAAAGACGGTAAGCTTTCAAACCACTTGCAAAGACATCAAGATGAAAGAGCTGCCCGAGCTGGACGATGAGTTCGCCTCCACGGTGGGGCAGCACGCCAATGTGGCTGAGCTGCGAACCTGGTGCGAGGAGCAACTGCGCGAGGAGGCTCAGGCGACGAGTCGACGCGAAAACATGGTCAAAGTTGTCGAAGAAGCCATCTCGCGCTCCCCATTTGACTTGCCAGCCAAGCTCATCGACCATGAAGCAGAACGCTTGGGAGATCGGCTCGCCGACCGGCTGAGCATGCTTCGTATTAATCTTGAGCAATACAATCGAATGGTCGGGCGAAGCGATGAGGAGGCCCACGAGGAGCTTCGCCGACAAGCTGAGGAAGAATTGAGGCGGAGCCTGGTGCTCCAAGCAATCGCGGAGCAGGAAGGCGTCGAGGTTTCAGAGGAAGCAGTCGATGCTACGATTCAGGAGGCTCTGTCAAACGGAAACCAGACGCGAACGGCTACCAGTCCGTTACTGAAGGACCCTCAGGTCCGCGAACGGGTGCGAGCATCTCTGCGTGAGGATCGGGCGGCGGACTGGCTCTTTCAGCACGTCACTGGAGAGGCTCCTGAAGAAACTAAGCAAGAGGAAGAAGAATCGTGAGCTTTGACCCGAGGTCGATGATGGTTCCCATGGTGGTGGAGTCCACCAACCGAGGCGAACGCGCCTACGATATCTATTCGCTGCTGCTCAAGGAGCGTATTCTCTTCCTGGGCACGGCGATCGACGACCACGTTGCAAATCTGATCATTGCCCAGCTTCTGTACCTCGAGCGCGAAGATTCTGACCGAGACATTCAGCTCTACCTGCACTCGCCGGGCGGGATCATCACGGCGGGCCTCGCCATCTACGACACCATGCAGCTGATTCACTGTGATGTCTCGACCATCTGCGTGGGCATGGCCGCCAGCATGGGTGCGGTGCTGCTAGCCGGCGGAGCCAAAGGGAAGCGCTTCAGCCTCCCCAACTCGACTGTAATGCTGCACCAGGCGGCGGGCGGATTTGAGGGAACCGCGGCCGACATCGAGATCCGAGCGCGAGAAATCATTCGCTTGCAGACCCGTCTGCGTGAGATTCTCGCCGCGCATACCGGCCAGGACATGGAACGGATTTCGCACGACATCGAGCGGGACTTCTTTATGACGCCTGATATGGCCATGGAATACGGGCTGATCGATCAGGTTCTTGGACAGGCGACTCCGTCTCCCACGGTGGACGGAGCGATAGCTAAGGAAAATGGGTCCGAAACAGCGGCGGCGAGTGAGCCCGAACGGAAAGAGTCGGGCTCGGAGGGCTAATGGAACATGGCGCGTGGAAGTCGGGGTCCCTACCATTGCTCCTTCTGCGGGCATAGCCAGGACCAGGTTCGGAGGCTAATCGCCGGGCCGGGATCTGTCTACATCTGCGACGAGTGCGTGGAGCTCTGCCGTGAGATCATCCAGGAGGAGAGCGCCCCGGCCACCAAAAAGAAGGTGCCGATCACGCGCCTCCCCACCCCCCGCAAGCTCTATGAGCAGCTGAACGAGTACGTCGTGGGCCAAGACCGGGCTAAGAAGGTCCTCTCGGTGGCCGTCTACAACCACTACAAGCGCATCAACGCAGGTGGGGATTCCGACGAGGTCGAGCTCCAGAAGAGCAATATCCTGATCGTCGGCCCAACCGGTTCCGGCAAGACTCACCTCGCCCAAACTCTGGCCCGCATCCTGGACGTGCCTTTCTGCATTGCCGACGCCACCGCCCTCACCGAAGCTGGCTACGTGGGTGAAGACGTCGAGAACATCCTCCTGCGCCTCATCCAGTCCGCGGACTTCGATGTATCGCGGGCGGAGCGCGGTATCGTCTATATCGATGAGATCGACAAGATCGCGCGCAAGGCGGACAACCCGTCCATCACCCGCGACGTCTCCGGCGAAGGCGTCCAACAGGCCCTGCTGAAGATCCTGGAAGGCACCGTGGCCAATGTGCCTCCGCAGGGAGGGCGCAAGCACCCGCACCAGGAGTTCATCCAGATCAACACGACGAACATCCTGTTCATCTGCGGTGGCGCGTTTGAGACGCTGGATTCGATCGTCGCCCAGCGCGTGGGCAACAAGCGGACCATGGGGTTCGGCATGGCGCCTAAAATGGTTTCTTCCGAGGATCTATCGCTCATGCTGCGTCAGTTGAACTCCGAGGACTTGCTGAGATATGGCCTCATCCCCGAGTTCGTCGGCCGCTTGCCCATCGTGGCATCGGTGGATCCGCTGGACAAAGAAACGCTCGTCCGCATCCTGGTCGAGCCCAAGAATGCGCTCACCAAGCAGTACGCCAAGTTCCTCTCGCTCGACAAAGTGGAGCTCGTCTTTACGCCCGACGCGTTGGAGGCAGCAGCCGAGCGGGCGATTGCTTACAAAACTGGCGCGCGAGCCCTGCGGACGGTGATTGAAGATACTCTGCTCGACATCATGTACGAGATCCCGTCGCGCCCAGACGTACGCAAATGCGTGGTCAACGCTGACACGATCATTCGAGGAGCGCCGCCGGTCCTGCTCAACAGTTCGGGCCGAGCCATCGAGCTCAGCGAACCGGTTGACGCGTCGGCGTAGCATGCCCTAGAGACGGGTTAAGCTGGACATCAGAATTAAGACGCCCAGGGTGAGGGTGACCAGGCCCAGGATCAGAAAGAGACTTGGTGTGTAGCCGCGCACGAAACGGCTGCGAAATCTCGGCCACCGGTCACCAAGCAACCCAAGCCAAAGATCCGTCTCGCTCCGGTACGCTGTCGCAAGCGGCTTACGAGAGACAAGCAGCCACACCCCAAACCCAATTAGAGCCAAGCCCAACACGAAGGGCACAGCCTCAGTCCGCTACTTGGAGGATGAGGGCTTGGAGCTACGCCGGCGGGGGTGTGGGCTTCTGCAGTGTGAGGGCGTTGTCCGCGCCGCGGCCTGATCCCGATGTGCCCGCCTCGAGGTACCACTTGGTGTGCTTCTCGACCGGGAGGCGCTTGGCCATGGTCGGCTGCTCGGAGTAGCCCACGAAGATGCAGGAGACCGGGCGCTCATCCTCACCCAATCCGAGCACTGGTCCCAGGAAGTTCAGGTTCACCCAGTCCCCCGTGCTGGGATAGGTACCCAGTCCCCGAGCAGTGCCAGCCAGCAAGAGATTTTCGATTGAGCACCAGCAGGCGGCATAGTTTTCGCGATCCATGATCGGATCTTTGTCCACGATCATGCTGACGATAATCATCACAGGCGCCGAGAAGCATTTGGCCCGCGCGAATTCCATGGCGTTGTCGGGCACCGGCTCGCCCTTCTGCTGGAAGGCATAGACGCTGGCCTCGTATCGAGGCTGGACCAGCGCCTCGCGTCCCTCGCCCATGAAGACGTGATAGCGCCAGGGATGCGTCAGGTGATGATTGGGCGCCCAGTGCGCAGCATCCAGGAGCTCTTTGATCCAGTCCTGAGGGATCTCGGTCTGGAGATACTCCTTGATCGCGCGGCGCGTACGAATCGCCGTCAAGGTGTCCAACAAGGGCCGGTCTTCAGCCTCGACCGATTCATTCTTGGTTAAGCTCGTCATGTCTCTTCCTTCCTCGATTCGATTTGGTCGGGGGTCTCAAGGGACCTGGAGAGGAGTGCGCTCTCCGGCAGCCATCATATGTAGCGGCAGCACGAGCTGATATTCGATGTCCAGCCGATTCCTCCAAGCGCGGGCCGCCGTGAGCTGACGCTCGGTCGTGCAGGCCCAGTATGCGAGCGCTTCCTCTTCCCAGGGAATGTCGCCTTTGGCGTCTTCCACAAACACGCGGAAAAACTCCAGGTGCTCGTCGCTGACGCCATAGTGGTGCTTCAGCGCGTCACGCGCCTGCCTCATGAGCTCGGAGCCCAGCATATCGCCGGCGTAGAGGCTGGCGACCCCGTCCAACCAACTCCACTCCCACCAGCGGGAAAGCAAGCACAGCGTGGAGATTGCGTAGTGGGAGCGAGTGTAAGTCTTCCAGGAAATGACCTCTTCGCGGCGTAAGCCCAACCCTTCCCCCAGCCGCAACCACAGCTCCTCGTAGGCGGGCGTCGTCCAGCCTACCAGGTCGTTGACGATCTCCTTGCCCTCGATGCAGACGAGCTTCCGCAATATGTGGCTGCGCACATCCTCGTCGTTCGTTTTAGTGAAGATTCCACCCGTGCTGTAATACATGGCGTAATCCCAGTACGTGTACAGGTTCTTGACCCACAGCTCGAGGGGCTCGCGTTTCAGCGTACCCGCGAAAAGAGCCTGGTAGAACGGCGGCGGATCCGGATATTTCTCGGTTCGCTGCCTACGCAGCTCTTCTAGAAAGGCTGGCCCTGCCAGAGGCGGCGCCTTGAGCTCTTCGGGTCCAAAAGGTGGCTGATTAATTTGAGGACCCTTTCCCTAGCCCCTCCCCTGCGACGGGAGGGGAGAGAAGAAATGTTCGGGGGCTTCGCCCCCCACCCCCAGGGGGACGTGGGTACGGTCCCAATAATAGTCGAACCGTGCTCAGGCGAAGCGGGTGAGCAGGACGCCTAGCTCATACAGCAGATAAATGGGCACGGAGACGATGGTCTGGTTCAACGGGTCGGGCGTAGGGGTGATGAATGCCCCCAGCACGAACGATCCGACCAGCGCATGGCGGCGGTAGTGGGAAAGCAAGCGCGTGTTGACGACGCCGATCTTGGCCAGGAAGAACAAAATCAGCGGGGTTTCAAAGCTTAGACCGATCCAGAACAGCATCGCAGTGATAAATGAGAGATAGGCCTCCACGCTCCACACGGGCTCGATGATATCGCCGCCGAAGCCCATGAAAAATCGCACCGCGAACGGGATGACGAGGAAGAAGCCAAACAAGAGGCCGATCCCAAAAGCGATCGTCACCGCGGGCACGCCGATGAATACGTAGCGACGCTCGTGCTTATGCAGACCCGGCAGCACGAACAACAGAACCTGCGAAACGATGACCGGCATGGCGAGGCTGGTTCCCACCACCATAGCGACCTTCATGTAAGTGAAGAACGTTTCGGCTGGACGCAACGCCGCTAGCTTGACCCCGGCTGGCGCGGTCATCAAGCCGATTACAGGCCAGGTGAGCAGCGTGGCGGATAGAGCGACGCCTAATGCGATCGCTATTCCGGCAATGATGAGGCGGCGGCGGAGCTCCCGCAGATGCTCGATAACCGTCATCTGGCGGTCTGGCTCTTCACTCATGGCAGCCCGCGTCCTTCAAATGGCACGGTGGCTCGGCTGTAGCAGGTGGTGACGCCCAATCCTCAGGCAAGCTCCTGCCCTGGTTCACAGGATCGACAGCGAGGCCGAGCCCGGGGGTGCTGGGCGGGTCCGCCCCTAGCTCAAGCGCTCGTGGAGATAGTCGAGGGCGTCCTGAACGGTCTTGATCTTCTCAGCCTCTTCATCTGTCACCTGGATGTTGAACTCTTCCTCAAGCGAGATGATGAGGTCGACCATTTCCAGCGAGTCGGCATTCAGATCATCGATGAAGGAAGCCTCAGGCAGCACCTCTTCTTCAGTGACACCTAATTGGTCGGAGATGATCTTCTTGAGGCGCGCCTCGGGGTCCGCCATTGCCATGGCTTACTCCTGTTTGCCAGCGTTGGGTTTCAGTTTCTCCCGACCTGCGGGCAGGGCCCGCTGCCGTAGGGGCATGTGACTTGGCCCTTCCTTCGTGGTCGGCTGGCCCTGTTGGTGGGTACCTGTTCCAGACTCGGCTGTCGCGTCCCGAGGCCGCTCCGCTCCGCCTGCCACGTTGCCAAGGACGCCATTGATCAAGCGGCTCGAAGCATCGCTCCCATACAACTTGGCGAGCTCGACAGCTTCGTTGATGGCAACAGCGACGGGTATTGTAGACGAATTGTGCGTGACCTCAAAGATTCCCAGGCGCAACAAATTACGGTCCACCACGGACATCTGGTCAATGGGCCACGCGCTTGCGAGACTGGAGATGAGGGCGTCGATTTCCTGATGGCTTTCCAGGACGCCGCGAACCAGATTTCGAGCTTAGTCGCGCGCCTCCTCCCCAACACGAAGCTCTTCGCAGAGCCGGTCGAGCACCTCGGCCGGGGGATGGCCGGAGAGGTCGGATTCGTAAAGGGTCTGGAACGCCAGAACCCGCGACCGCCGTCGCTGCCGCGCCACCCCGCCAGCTCGAGGCTCGCCAGGCTGAGCCTGGACCCGTTCGGGCAGGTTTGCTCGTGGTCCCCCTCTAGGCGGCTCGCCCCGGCGGGCTTTGCGCGCAGTCACGCCTGCTGCCTTTCGGCCCGATGGCGCATCTTCAGCAGGCTCCCTCACGGGCCTGACTCCGCGGCCAGCACCGGCTCTTTTCGCAACAGCTCCACGCCGAACTCCGTGTCGATCTCCCCGCGCTGAAATTGCGGATTGCGGAGGACCGCCAGCAAGAAGGGAATGGTCGTTTTGGGGCCCACTATATGCGTTTCTTCGAGGGCGCGGTCCATGCGAGCGATGGCTTCCGTGCGATCCCGGCCCCAGGTGATGAGCTTGCCCAGCAGTGAGTCGTAGTACGGCGGTGGGGAGTAGCCCGCATAGATGTGGGAATCGATACGGACGCCCGGACCGCCCGGCGGCTGATATTCGCGGATCGGGGCGAACTCCGGAGCAAAGTCCTGGGCAGCGTCCTCAGCCAGGATGCGAGCCTCGATGGCGTGCCCGCGCAAGCTCACGTCGTCCTGGGCGAGAGGCAGCGGATCGCCGGCCGCCAACTGGATTTGCAGCTTCACGAGATCGAGTCCCGTGATGAATTCTGTCACTGCGTGCTCCACCTGGAGGCGGCAGTTCATCTCAATGAAGTAGAAGCCGCCGCTCGAATCCACCAGGAACTCCATCGTGCCAATGGTCTGGTACTGGGCTGCCCGAGCCCCGGTGACCGCCGCGCTGCTGATCGCTTCGCACAGCTCCGCCGGCAAGCCCGCGGGTGCTTCCTCCAGCATCTTCTGATGACGGCGTTGGAGCGAGCAGTCGCGATTTCCCAGGTGAATCGCGCCGCCGTAACGATCGGCGGCGATTTGCATCTCGATGTGTTTAGACCTGGATAGGAAACGTTCGACGTACAACTCCCCGTTACCGAACGCCGATTGGGCCTCGGCTACTGCTAACGGAAACATGCGCACGAGCTCTTCGTCCGTTCCGACTCGCCGCATCCCGCGCCCGCCCCCGCCTGACGCGGCCTTGAGAATCACGGGAAATCCGACTTCCGCGGCCGCGTCGCGCGCCGCCTCCAGGTTGAGAACCGATCCATCACTGCCAGGCACCACCGGCAGCCCGGCCTTTTTCATCATCTGGCGCGCCGCGACCTTGTTGCTGAAGCGTTCGAGCACCTGGGCGGGTGGGCCCACGAAAGCCAGATTGCAGTGCTCGCAGACTTCCGCGAGATAAGAATTCTCGGATAGAAATCCGTAGCCCGGGTGGAGCGCGTCGCAGCCAGTGGTAAGTGCAGCGCTCACGACATTAGGGATCGATAAGTAGCTCTTCTCGCTGGGCCCGGGTCCAATGCAAACGGCATGGTCGGATAGCCGCACCGCCATCGAATCCCGATCGGCCTCCGAGTAGGCGACGATCGGCTCGATGCCCAGCTCGCGGCAGGCCCTGATAATCCGCACTGCAATCTCGCCGCGATTGGCGATCAGCATCCGCTGAAACATCAGGCGCTACCGCGCGACGCGGACACGCCGCTGACGCCCCGGCTTGGGCTTATGCGTTTTCGTTTCATCAGGCCATTACCATGCCGCCATCGATAAAGAGCTCCTGGCCAGTAATGTAGCCTGCCTGATCAGAGGCTAGAAAGCAAACCAGCGCTGCCACCTCTTGGGGCTGTCCGGTTCGGGCCAGTGGAATGAGGCTAAGGATGCGCGCTCGCATCTCTTCTGATACGCCCGTCATCATATCCGTCTCGATGTAGCCGGGTGCCACTAGGTTGGCCGTGATGGCTCGCGACGCCACTTCTCGAGCGACCGAGCGCGTAAAGCCGACCAGGCCCGCCTTGGCAGCGGCGTAGTTGGCCTGGCCCGCGTTGCCCAGCGTCCCAACCACCGAGCTGATGGTAATGATCCGTCCGCCTCGCTGGCGGATCATTGGCCGCAGCGCAGCGCGAGTGCATAGGAAGGCGCCCCGCAAATTGATGCGCAGCACCTCATCCCAGTCGTCGTCACTCATCCGAAGCAGCAGGCGATCACGCACGATGCCGGCGTTGTTGACCAGGATGTCGATGCGCCCGAACTGCTCCATGGCGGCAGCGAACACGCGCTCCACATCGGCTACTTCCGCGACATCGGCCTGGACGACTAGGCAGCGCACTCCGCATGCCTCGATTTCCAGTGCGAGCGACTCAGCCTCGTTCTTGCTGGCTCGGTAGTTCACCACCACGTTGGCGCCCTGCCTGGCCAGCTCTAGGGCGATGGCGCGGCCGATACCGCGGCCGGCGCCAGTTACGACTGCAATCTTGGAGGCGAGCGGCCCAAAGCCCGGCATTCCCTCTCCTGCCGCAGCGCCAGGGGGTTTGGGGGGCGAATCGCCACCCAACTCAACAGAGGGTGGGGTGAGGGCTCCCCGATCCCCAGGCGTGCTGTCGCTCACTAGCTCACCTGAGCTCGGCCGCTACTAACGCGGCTTCGCCTGGTGTCCTGACTGCCTGCGTTTCAGCCTCTGGCAGAGTCCGACGCACCATGCCCGTTAGCACCTTGCCCGGCCCCACCTCGACAAAGCGACGGCAGCCGAGGCCCCACATCCGATGGAGGGATTCCACCCAGCGGACCGGCTGCGTGATCTGCTGGCTCAGCTCCACCCTGAGCGCGTCGGGCGCCATCTCGGCCTGAGCGGTCGGGTTCAAGACGACGGGAATGCGCGGAGCAGCGATCGCCGCGTCTGCACAAAAGTTGCGGAACGCATCGGCGGCAGGTTGCATGTAGACCGAGTGAAAGGGGCCACTAACCTTCAAGGGGATGGCCCGCTGGGCGCCCTGCCCACGCGCTAGTTCGATGGCCCGATCGAGCGCGGTGCGCGTGCCGCTCAGCACGACTTGCCCGGGCGCATTCACATTCGCCACCTGCACGTACTGGCCGAGCTCTTTCGACACGGTTGCGCAAACCTCTTCCAGTACTTCTGGCTCCAATCCTAAGACGGCGGCCATAGAGCCATCGACTTTGCTGCTGGCCTCCGCCATCAGTGCGCCGCGTCTGTGCACCAGGCGCAACGCCGTTTCGGTGTCGAGGGCACCCGCACAGGCCATCGCGGCCAGCTCACCCACGCTGTGGCCCGCCACTGCCAGAGCCGCGAGCGGCGCGCCCAGGCATTCTTCGATGGCGGCTGCGCTGGCCAGGCTGGTCGTAACCACAGCCACTTGGGCGATATTAGTTGGGGTCAGCTCTTCAAGCGAACCTTCTCGGCAAAGGCGAGTGATCGGGAGGCCGGTGACCTGGTCAGCGAGTGCGTACACTGCGCGGGCCGCGGCGCTGCCTTCGCAGAGCGCATTAGCCATCCCTGCTTCCTGGGATGCCTGCCCCGGAAATAGTAGAGCCACAGCCACCATACGCCTGTCCTAGGAACTCGGCCAGCAAGATTGAGGCGGATCACATGTCTCGGCCGCTGCGAACGGCCGCGGGCCCTGCCTGACGCTCAAGGGGTAGGGGGAGCGGTGTCCTTGATGGTGAGGACCTGGCGGCCGTTATAGGTGCCACAAAACTGGCAGACCTGGTGGGTCGGCTTCATCTGGTGGCACTGAGGGCAAGGTCCGAGCTGGGGCAACTCTGCGTGAATGTGGCTGCGTCGGTTACCACGCCGTCGGCGCGGTATTTTTTTCTTGGGGACGGCGCCCATTACTGTGCTCCAGGGAATTGAAGGGGCCTAGAGGCCAGAACTAGACCACAATTGTAAGCGAAATGGAGCCTGAGGTGCCTTATCGTTTCTGGGTTTCGGTCTGGAGCAGGTTGGCCAGGGGACCCCAGGGTTCGGATAGGCTGGAAGAATCTACCCGACACTCATGATCTTGAAGTGGCTCACCACAGACTGGGCATAAGCCCCGGCAGTCAGGGCGACACACCGGATTAATCGGCAGCTCCATCACCAAGTACTGGCGGACGGGCTCGGTGAGATCGAGAATCTGGTCGCTTAACCGAAAACCCTCAGGCTCAACCTCGTGGCCGGCGAAGCGAAACGCCTCGTCGAAATGGGAATGCATTTCGTAGGTCGTCGGCTGCAGGCAGCGAGCGCATTCGCAGTCAACTGAGGCCGACAGGTCGCATTGGACGAGCAGCCCATGCTGAATGCGGTGGATCCGGGCGGTTCCGCGCAACGGACCAGCCAGCTCAAGCTCGGGCCCCAGGTCCGGATGCGGCTCGTCGATGACGACTTTGCGCATCGTCCCGGGAGGAGCTGTGATGAGATCGCTAACGAAGTAAGTCAGCATTTCAAAGAGCGCCTGGGCGGGATAGCCTCTAATTCTACGCCGAGATCAGCCTAGCCGGCTTCGTGCGGAGGATGGATCCTCACAGCCTGCCAGACTTGGATGATGGCGAACGCGGTTAGGGTAGGAGCTCGTCGGACTCGTCGTACTCCGCGGTGGACTGGCGCCCTTGGACCTCCAAGAGCCCCGCCCGGGCAGCCTCGAGCAACGTCTGGGCACGCCGTTCGAGATCGGCGAGCGCACTGTAGACGTACTCGTCGGCCTCCCGTTGGAGTTGGGCCGCGCGACGCTCGGCGTTGGCGACCATTTCCTGGGTCCTCGCTTCGGCCCGCTTCGCGATCGGATGCTCCTTCACACGATCCTCGGCGTCGCTTTCAGCTGCGCGCAGCATCTGGTTCGCACGCGTGTGTGCCTCTTCCAGAACCGACTCGCGTTCCTGGTTGATGCGGCGAGCCTGGCGAATCTCGTGCGGCAGGGCGAGCTTGATTTGCTCGATCACCGCCAGGCAAGCTTCATCATCAACCAGTCGCTTCCGGGTAAAAAATGGCACCCCACTGCTGGCCGCGAGTAGATCCTCCAGCCGCTCCAGCAGGTACATCACGTCAGACGGATTGGAGCCGTGTGGCGCTCGCTCGATCATAATGAGAGCCCCCATTTCTCGGTCAACGCGGTCGCGACATGGTCGGGAACCAGGCCATGAAGGTCGCCACCCAGGCGCGCGACCTCCTTGACCAGCGTCGAGCTGAGATGCGCGTGCTGCGAAGCGGTCATCAGAAAAAGTGCCTCGATCTGTGGACTGAGGTGACGGTTCATCAAGGCCAGCTGAAATTCGAACTCGAAATCCGCCGTCGCCCTTAACCCCCGGATAATAGCGCGCGCGCCCAGGTCTGCGGCATACGTGACTGTGAGCCCTGAGTAGCTCTCGACCTCTACGTTCGCCTGGTCGGCCAGCGCCTCACGCACCAGCTGGACGCGCTCATTAGTGTCAAACAACACGCCCTTGGCCGGCTTGTCGTACACAGCCACGATGACGCGGTCGAAGATGCGGGCGGACCGACGGATGACGTCGAGGTGGCCGTAATGCGGAGGATCAAAGGTCCCCGGGCAGATCGCCACCTTCTCCTTTGAAGAGGCTACGGCGGACTTGGCTGGCTCGGATGCAGCCACGGCTTTCCTCAGCGCTCGGAATGCGACGAACGACGCTGGTAGACCGAGACGGCGGTGCTTCCATAGGTGCGAGCTCGGTCCAGGATCAGCTCTCCGACCTCGTCGGGCATCAGTTGACCACGCTCATGCTCAATCACCAGGATCCCTTCCTCCACCAGAGGCGGCTTCACGGACAGGATT
>DASXTD010000394.1:0-13101 GCA_036505655.1 Chloroflexota bacterium | reverse complement strand
CCAGATCTCGTCGTACAGGCCGGCCCGTCGAATCTCCTCGGTGACGATGGAGTCCGCCCGCTGTAGCAACTCCACCCGCTCGGGAGTGATCTCGCCCACGATCCGCACCGCCAGGCCGGGCCCAGGAAACGGATGGCGGTTCAATATTGCCGCCGGCAAACCAAGCGCACGGCCCACCGCTCGCACCTCGTCTTTGAACAGCATCCGCAGCGGCTCGACGAGCGTGAAGGGCAGGTCCTTGGGCAGCCCGCCCACATTGTGGTGAGTCTTGATCTTGGCTGCCGATGGATGATCGGCCACAGCGCTCTCGATGACATCCGGATAGAGCGTCCCCTGTACCAGGAAGGTGGGACTGCTACACAGCAGCGCCTCCCGGCGGAACGCGTGGATGAACTCCGCACCGATGCGTCTCCGCTTCTCCTCGGGTTCGATCACACCAGCGAGCGCAGCCATGAACTCCTCGCGCGCATCCACGCGCCGCACATTCAAGCGAAGCTGCGCGTAGGCGTCCATGACCTCGTCGCTTTCGCCGGCGCGAAGCAGCCCCGTATCGACGAACACGCAGGTGAGCCGATCGCCTATAGCGCGATCTACCAGAGCCGCCGCTACCGATGAATCGACACCGCCCGACAGCGCACAGATCGCGGATTCGCTTCCGATCTGCTGGGCGATGCTGACCACGTGGTCCTCCACGTAACGGTCCGCGGTCCAGGTCCCGGAGCAGTCACAGATCCGATACAGGAAGTTCTGCAGAATCTCTTTGCCCGCGGGCGTATGCACGACCTCGGGATGGAACTGAATGCCGACTCGACCATCACCGTCGGTAACCGCCGCGAACGCGCAGTTGTCGCTGACGGCGATGGCGCGATAGCCGTCCGGTACCTGCTCCACCCGGTCGCCGTGGCTCATCCAAACGTCTAGCTTGTTCGGCAGGCCGGCGAACAGGGGATGCGCAGAATCGAGCACTTGGATCTGGGCTCGCCCATACTCGCGCCGACTAGCGGGGTCGACTCGGCCGCCCCATTCATGGGCCATGAGCTGCATCCCATAGCAGATGGCGAGTACCGGCACATCGATGGACTGCAGCCAGGCAGGAAGCGTGGGTGCGTTCGCCTCGTAAACGCTGGCTGGACCACCCGAGAGCACTACTCCCTTGAGGTTGGAGGCGTCGAGCTCATCGAACGGAACCGTGGGAGGCAGGATCTCGCAGTAGACATGGGCCTCGCGGATACGCCGAGCGATGAGTTGGGTATATTGCGATCCAAAATCGAGAACAACGACACGCTCTGCGCCCAAACCTCCGCCCATACGATTGATTGTATCGCCCGGCGTTGCTGGCCTTCCCCTTGCTGCCTATAGTCAGCGAGTCACCAATTGATGTCGTGCTCTTGCGGGGCTGTGCAAAGGGCTCCCTCTCCAGCCGTGCCCTGGGGGCCTTGAGGGCGAAGCCCCCAGTAGGTTATTTATCTCCCCCTCCATCGCGGGGAGGGGGTCGGGGAGGGGCCTTTTCCCAATGGGAACCCTCTATATCGTCGGCACGCCGATCGGGAACCTGGAAGACATCACACTGCGGGCGATCCGTATTCTCAGCTCGGTCGATTTCATCATGGCCGAGGACACGCGGTCGGCCCGTACGCTGCTCAGCCATCACGGCATCCTCACTCCGGTCACCAGCTTTCACGAGTTCACCCGGACCGGCAAGCTGCTACGGCTCATCCAACGCCTGGAAGAAGGTGAGGACGGCGCTTTGATCTCCGAAGCGGGGATGCCATGCATCTCAGATCCCGGCTATCCACTGGTGCGCGAAGCGCTGGCTGTCGGCTGTGACGTGACTCCTGTGCCCGGTCCTTCGGCTGTACTCACGGCGCTGGTGGTCTCGGGGCTGCCCACGAATGCGTTCCATTTCGTGGGCTTTTTGCCTCGCCGTGTCACCGAGCGAAGGAAGCGCCTGGAGGAATTGTCCCGCCAGCCGGACACGCTGGTATGCTTTGAAGCACCGCATCGGCTGCTGCGGACGCTGCACGATCTGGCAGCCACGTTTGGGACCGAACGACCGATGGCGGTCGCCCGGGAGCTGACCAAGCGCTACGAAGAGGTGGTGCGCGGGACGGTGGGAGAAGCAATCGCACGATTTGAGGCGCAGCGGCCGCGAGGCGAGTTCACTCTTGTCGTGGCCGGAGCCCCCCTGAATCCGAAGGAGCCCATTATGGAGTCATTCAAGCCTAACACCGGTCAAGCGTAACGCTGGTGAGAGAACGGACGGGCGGGTCTTCAAAGCTCGATTGGTACCAGGAAGGGGGCATCTACGGCCCCGACTACCTGGCGCTGTTCGCTGACGAGGTCGCGGCCGGGACAGGGGAAGCAGAGCGCGCGGTGCGTCTCCTGGGACTCTCCGCTGGCCAGCTCGTGCTCGACGTCGCGTGCGGCTATGGGCGCCACACAGTCCCGTTGGCCAGACAAGGGCTGCGGGTGGTCGGCCTCGACCTGAATGGCTATTTCTTGAGCTTGGCCCAGGAGCGCGCGACGGCCGAGCACCAGTCCGCCCAGTTCGTGCGCGGGGACATGCGCCGCCTTCCCTTCCGAGAAGTATTTGACGCCGCCGTGTGTATGGGCGGCTCCATGGGCCAGTTCCAGACTGAAGAGGAGGATCTGGCGCTGCTGCAACAAACCGCGGAGGCACTCAAGCCCGGGGGGAAGTTCTTGCTGGATGTCGCCAACCGGGATGGCATGCTGTCGCATTTCATTGGCAAGGACTGGGATGAGCGCGAAGATGGCACGGTGGTGCTCCACGAGCGGCGCTGGGACGCGCTCAGCGGCCGCATGGAGCGGAAGGACACGGTCATTGGCCCGGATGGGCGCAAGCGCGAATACGAAGGATCGATGCGGCTCTACGGCGCGCCGGAGATTACCAGCCTGGTGACTCGCGCCGGCTTCGACCTGATTGCGCTCTATGGAGGGCTGGCCGGCTCAGCGTTGGGTTGGGATAGCCCGCGGGTCAACGTCGTGGCTCGCCGAGTGTCTTGAGGCCATCGGGCCGATAGCTCGCGGAGGCAAAGCAGGTGCTCCGCCCGGGGTGGGCTGGACCTTAATGCGCCCATTTAGCACCGCTGAGGCCTGGTCTAGAAGGGACCGGCCTTCTCGAACCATTCGATACGCGTCCAGGTAGCCCAGGGCCATTGAACGCGCCGAAAAGCGCTGTTCAGCCTCCTGGCGGCACACGCGCCGATCGATCTCGCTGATTCGGCTGCAGGCGGCGGTCATTTGATCAACGTCGTTGCAAAGAAAGCCTGTCTGTCCATGCCTGACGATCTCGGGCGTGGAAGCCATCGCGCGGGCAATAACAGGCGTGCCGCAGGCCAGGGCCTCGATCATGGCCAGGCCGAACGGCTCCGGCCAGTTGATGGGAAAGACCAAGGCCGCAGCCTCACTGAGCATCTCATACTTGTCGTGATCGTCAAGCTCACCCAGGAACTCGATCCCCGGATTGCACAGAAGTGGCTTGATCTGCTCGTTGTAGTAGTCCCAGTCGGCGCGCACCCACGCATTGTCAATGGCCGTTAGCGGCATGCGGGCGGCGATCTTGAGCGGCAGACCGGCGCGATTGGCGACCTCGATCGCCTCCAGCAGACCCTTCTCTGGGGAGATGCGCCCCAGGAAGGCCAGGTAGCTGCCGCGACCACCGCCGAACGGAACCTGCTCCAAGGAGATGCCGTTGTGAACCGTACGCACCCAGTTGGCGTTGGGTAGGGTGCTGCGTTGGCTATCGCTGATGGACACGACCGGAACGTCCGCGAGCTCGCCGAACACGGTTTGCAGCTCCGGAACATCCAGTCGGCCGTGGAGCGTGTGAATGAACGGGGTGGGCGAGCGACGGCCAAAGGGCAGGCCCAGCACGTCGAGGTGCGAATGCACGAT
This sequence comes from Chloroflexota bacterium, assembly GCA_036505655.1. Taxonomy (GTDB): domain Bacteria; phylum Chloroflexota; class UBA6077; order UBA6077; family SHYK01; genus DASXTD01. The sequence goes on along the minus strand of DASXTD010000394.1, from coordinate 9,186 downwards.
GTCGTAATCGGCCGCCTCGCGCGTCACTCGCGCGAGCTCCACCACGTGGAATGTTGCGGCATCTGTGTTGGTGTCTGACCGCCAGAGCGACGCTTCCACCATTGGAATCAGGCGCGCACGGGTTTGCGAATCGCCGCTAGCGTAGAGCGTGACTTCGTGGCCGAGCGCCGTGAGCTCGCTGACCAGGCCAGCGATGACCCGCTCGGTCCCGCCGTAGAGGCGCGGCGGTACGCTTTCGACGAGGGGTGCGACCTGGGCAATCCGCATAGCTGACTCGTTTCGGCGACCGGGAGGGTCCGTGTATTTTATAGGAATGTTACAAACGCATAACAGGACGCGGCGTGAAGAAAGGATGACAAAACTAACCGTGAAATCAGATCTTACGGTGGACGCGATGGGGACCTGGTGCCCGGTCCCCATCTTGCGGGCTGCTGACCATCTGCATCGGATCGCAGTGGGTGAGGTGCTCGAGCTACTGGCCACTGACGAAGCGGTCCTTGGCGACCTCCCGGCTTGGTGCCGTGCGACCGGTCAGGAGTTTCTGGGCTTCGAGGTGGAGCTTCCCGTCTACCGAGGGTATGCGCGCCGCACCCGCTAGCTTTACGGCGCGTAGCTCCCCCGCATCGAGGCGGAAAGCGGGCCGGAGCCCCGCAGGGGCTGGGTGGGCGGGACCCCAATTCGATTTCTGCTCTCTTGGACTACAATAGGGGTCCCAAACAAGGTCCGTGGCTGGAGGCTCTTTCTATGCAAAACGTGGCCGCAAAAATGGAGCTCGAGACGCTCGAGCCGCCTCTAGCCGACGTGCGCCGTATCGTGGCGACCGCTCTCGCAGAGGACCTGGGCTGGGGCGACGTGACCACCGACAATCTGGTCCCCGCATCCGCCACTGCTCGTGGAGCGGTCGCCTTCCGCTCCGGTGGAATCGTGTGCGGGGTGGACGTCGTGGCCGAGGTGTTCCGTTCACTGGATGAGCGCATCGAGGTGGACCGTCTGGCACCCGAGGGTGACGAGGTGTCGCCAGGCACCGTGGCGGCGGTGGTCCGAGGACCGGCGCGCGCCATCCTCAAGGGCGAAAGGGTAGCGCTGAACTTCATCCAGCGGATGGCGGCCATCGCGACCGCCACGGCGTGCTACGTCAAGGCAGTCGAGGGGCTAAGCACCCACATTATCGATACCCGCAAGACTACGCCCGGGCTCCGCGTCCTGGAGCGCTACGCGATTCGCGTGGGCGGTGGCCGCAACCATCGCTTCAACCTCTCCGATGGAGTACTTGTGAAGGACAACCACCTGGTGTCATTGCGCAGCCAGGGCATTAGCACGGTCGAGGCTCTGCGCCTGCTGCGCGACCGCCTGCCCCATACCGCGCGAGTCGAGGTTGAGGTGGATCGGCTCGACCAGATCCCGGAGATGCTCGAATCAGGCGCGGTGGACGCGATCCTGTTCGACAACATGACGCCGGAGCAGGTGCGCCAGGGCGTGGTGATGATCGGCGGCCGGGCGATTACTGAAGTATCCGGCGGCGTCAAGCTCGACACAGTGCGCGCGTACGCCGAGGCTGGCGTGGATGTCATCTCGGTGGGCGCGCTCACCCACTCGACGCCAGCCCTCGACGTTGGCCTCGATTTCGAAATCGGCGACTAGGTTTGCCCGACCCCTCTCCGATCGAGGCTTCCCCAACAACCGTCGTTTTCGTCCGCCACGCCCACACCCATAACCCTCGTGAGGTCATTTACGCGCGCTTGCCGCGGTTCCGTCTTTCCCTGGATGGGCGCGAGGCCGCCGATCGGACCGCTCGGTATCTGGCCGACTGGCCGATCGCGGCCATCTATACCAGCCCGTTGCTGCGGGCTCGGCAGACGGCAGCGCGAATCGCAGCGCTCCATCCGGGGGTCCCCGTGCACCAGTCCTCCTGGCTCATGGAGGTGCGGACCGCATGGGAGGGCGACCCGCTCGCGCTTTACGACCAGGTGCAGAACTTCACCTTCTACAACCCCAAAGGGAGCATGGGAGGCGAGTCAATCTGGCAGGTCTTCGCTCGGATGGACCGGGCGATGCGCATGGTGCTCCACCGCCACCCGGGTCAGACGACCGTCTGCGTAAGCCACGGCGACCCGATCAAGATGCTCTACCTGGTCCATTCGGGGATTACACTGACCCCGCAGGCGGTGAAGGTCCAGGATCCGCCGCGCGCCGGTCTCGTGATCTTCCGGTTCCAAAACGCTGAAGAGCCTCCGGCGATCGAAACCTTTGATCCCGAGACCGGCAAAAGTCACGATTTCGGAAAAGTCCCTACAGGTTAGCCTTGAACAGCGCGATCGCCTTGCCCCAGGCGTCCTTGGCGGCGTCGGCCTTGTAGACCTCTGGCCGCGTGTCGTTGTTAAAACCGTGATCGCACCCGGGATACACCACCAATTCCGCCTGCTTCCCGGCCGCCTTTATGGCGTCGCGCTGCTTACCGAGATCATCAGGACTGGCGATCTTGTCCTGATCCCCAACCAGCATGAGCACTGGGCCCTGCAGTTTGCTGTAATCAGGCTGCGCTGGCCCGCCCCCGTAGAAGTCCGCGCACGCGCCCACATTGCTACTCAGTGTGGCTGCCACTAGCGCAAGCTTGCCGCCCATGCAGAATCCGATGGTGCCCACCTTAGTGCCGGTGGCGCCTTGCGACTTGAGCGCGGAGATGGCGCTGGTCAGATCCTTGCCGGCCTGGTCGGCATTGAGCCCTTCCATCAACTGCCGGGCTTCGCCGAAGTTGGTGCCTACCTTGCCATGGTAAAGGTCAGGCGCGACGGCCACGTAGCCCTCGTTGGCGAGGCGGTCGCAAATATCCTTGATGTGGGGCACGAGCCCCCAGAATTCCTGGACCACGACCACGCCTGGTCCGCTGCCAGAGGCAGGCTTGGCGACGTACGCCTGGGTGGTTCCGGTGTCGATCATCTGGCCAGCCATCGCATTCCTCCCAGTGCCAATTTCTTCGCGATCCAGATTCTACTGACTTCTTGTCATTCCGAACGAGCGCAGCGAGGAGGAATCCGTTCCGGGCGGGGCGGATTTCTCGGTCCGCTCGCAATGACAGCGGGCTAGTCTTGAATCTCAAAGGTGGTTAGCGTCAGATCGGGCTCGGACCAGGAGACGTCCAGCGATTCAACTACTGCTCTGGTGGGTCCTAGCCTGGCCCAGGCGAGTACGGCGTTAACGGCCTCTTCAGAGCCCTGCAGCACCGCTTCGACCGAGCCATCCCACTGGTTCCGCACCCAGCCGCGGATCGCCCTTTGCTCCGCCTCTCGCTGGAGGCTGGCTCGGTAGTACACGCCTTGGACGTACCCGCGGGCGACCATGTGGGCCTGCTTCTCTGCCAAGATCTAGCTCGCGGCGATGCGTACCAGCTCGATGGCGATCGAGCCCATGAGGTCCATGGCTTCCGGCTGCACCCGGTCAGCAACGTCGCAGGGCTCGTGCCAGCAGGGATCATCCAGCCAGTGGAACATAATGGCGGGCAGCTCAGCGTCCATGAAGGGTCCGTGGTCGCTCTGGTGGTGGTAGCTGGCGGGTAGCCGAACAGGATCGTAGCCCTGGGAATGGGCGAGGGCGAGCGCACTGGTGACCCAGGGCTCGTTGCCATCGAAGGCCGGCTGGTCGCCGACAGCCAGCATGTCGAGGCTCATGGCCACCTGCAGGCGGTTGCGGTCGGCATCGCTGAGGCCTGTGGCGTAGACCCGACTGCCAAACAGTCCGACCTCCTCAGCTCCAAAGGCGACATAACGCACTGCCACACCGGAGACCGGATGGACGGAAAGCTCGCGCGCGACCTCCAGCACCGTGGCCGTGCCAGACCCGTTGTCGTTGGCCCCGGGTCCCTGCGGAACCGAGTCGTAATGACCGCCGATGATGACCAGTGGGGCATCAGGATCCTCGTTGGGGTCTGACGCCACCACGTTACGGCTGGTGCCGGTCTGGCGGCCATTGCTCCACGTGAACGGCGTTTCATCCACAGCGTAGCCCATGGATCGATATCGGTCCGCCAGGAAATCGGCCGCCTGGGTTTCCGCATCCGTGCCGGCGGGCCGAATGCCCAGGTCCTCGGCCAACGTGTGGACGTCCTCCAGGGCGCGCTCACCGAGCGATGGCGAGGCACCTGGGGCGGAGGTTTCAGCGAGTGTTTGGGCAGGCGCCCAGGTAAACGAAAGGCAAATCATCGAGCCGAGTAGGAACTTGCTGAGAGACTTCACTTAACGGCCGTTACGAGTCGCCAACTCGAGCAAGGGGTCCCGACGCTCCACTTCATCGGCTTTCTTCTACAACTTGACCGTATAGAGCGAGTGCGTTGCGGAGCATCATGGCGTTGGTAACCGGGCCCGTGCCGCCGGGGACGGGGGTGAACAGCCCCGCGATCTCGGCAGCCGCCGCGTCCACGTCTCCGATCAGCTTGCCGTCGACGGCGTTGATGCCGAAGTCGATCACGGCGGCCCCCGGACGGACCATCTCCGGCCCGACCAATGCTGCTCGGCCCGCGGCGACCATCAAAATCTCCGCCTGGCTGGTCACGGAGGTCATATCGCGCGTTTTCGTGTGGCAAACAGTCACCGTGGCATCGCGCTGGACGAGCAGCGCCGCCGCCGGGCGGCCCACCGACACACTGCGACCGACCACCACGGCCCGTGCGCCAGCAATCTGAATTCCATGGCGGTCGAGGATCTCGATGCCCGCTAGTGGCGTTGCCGGGACAATGCCCGGTCGCCCCTGGGCGAGCAGGCCTGCGTTGTAAGGATGAATCCCGTCCAGGTCCTTGGCCGGATCGAGGGCTTGAGTCAGATCTGGCAACGAAATATGCTTCGGCAATGGCATCTGCACCTGGATGCCGTGCACGGTCGCGTCGGCGCTGAGCCGCCGGAGGGTACCTCGGGCATCGTCGAGCGGCGCGTCTTCAGGAATCTGCTCGACTGTCGTTTCGATGCCTACTGCGCTGAACGCGCGTTGGAGTTGACGCGTATATACAGTGGTTTCCGGGTTGGCGTCGAACTCGACGATGGCCACCCGGGGGGTGACTCGGCTGCGCTCCACCAGCTCAGCGATCTTCTGCCTGACCTCCTCGCGGATCTCGCGCATGATCGCTCCGCCATCAACAATAGTGGCCAATAAATGCTCCTAAGGGCCGTGCCCGCTGTCGTGCCTTGGACATTATCGCCCGCGAGATTCCGCGCCCTCGGACTTGGCGAAGAAAGCGGCCCGACCTCCCTCTCCTGCCGCAGCGGGAGCGGGTTGGGGTGAGGGCCCTTCCCTCGTGCGCTGAGTCCTACGTCCGGTTCAGCCGCTCGCTGACCACATGCAGAGCCCGCTCCGCGTTAGCCTCTGCCTGGTCGGCTGCCGCTCGCATGCGCCGGTCGAAGGTCGAAGCCCGCGCCGCATCGGTGAGGCTAGCCACGTTGTAGCGCGCTTGCTCCTGGGCTCCGCGCAAGCCGGCTAGCGCGATGTGGACACCCACCGATACGTCGGGCAGAAGCGTGGGATTTCCCGCCTCTGCTGTCTGGACTGCGAGGCGGAGCACGCGGGCCGCGGCTTCCATCGTTTGCAGCGGAACCTCGGTGGCCCCCACCAACGCAGCCTGGATAGCCGCAGTGCGCGTGGCTTTTTCAGCGTCCGTTCCGCGCGGAAGGCGGTAGGCGGCTGCCACTTCCCCGTATACATCAGCATCGGCATCGGCGAGCGCCAGCAGCTCACGTCGGCACCCAGCGAGCTGATCGAGCAGACCGCGCACCTGGTCCTCGACCGCAGCGAACCGGGGTCGTCCGACTGTCAGCTGGCAGACCATCGCCAGCATCGCGCCGGCTTGGGCTCCCGCCAACGCGGCCAGGGCGCCGCCTCCCGGCGTGGGATCGTCCGAAGCCAGCCGATCCAGGAAATCATTGATTGAAAGCGACGCTGTGTGCATGGGAGGCCATTCTAGCAGCCGCCTCGGCCCTACAATTCAAAGGGAGATTGCATGGCCGACACTCGCCCCGTGGGCGTATTCGATTCCGATCTCGGTGGACTCACCGTGCTGCGGGAGATCCTGCGGCAGTGCCCCACCGAGGCGTGCGTATACGTTGCCGATGGCGAAGCCGCACCGTACGGCACCAAGTCCGAAGCCTTTCTCCAGGAGCGTTCTGCCCGGATTACGGAGTTCCTGCTGGAGCAGGAAGCTAAGGCCATCGTTGTCGCCTGCAACACGGCTTCGGTCGCAGCGCTGTCGAGCCTGCGCGAGAGGTTCACAGTGCCTTTTGTGGGCATCGACCCCGCGGTGAAACCTGCCGTTGCATTGACACAGACGGGCACCATTGGGGTGCTGGCCACGACAGCGACGGCCGCGAGCGACCGTCTGGCTCGGTTGATCCACGACTACGCGAACGGAGTAAGGGTCATCACCCGCGAGTGCGCGAGCCTCGTTGAGCTTGTAGAGGCCGGTGTTGTGGAGGGGCCCGAAGTAGATACAGCTTTAGCCGAGGTCGTTGGGCCGGCGTTGGCCGAGGGGGCCGATGTGCTCGTACTCGCCTGTACGCATCTTCCATTTCTGGCACCTGCGATTGCGCGGTTGGCGGGGCCGGGGATCAAGCTGGTCGATCCCTCGACGGCCGTGGCCCGCCAGCTGCAGCGGGTTCTGACGGATCAGCAGCTCGAAGGGACCAGCGAGGCCGGGCCGCCGCTCTACTACAGCACGGGGGAACAGAATGTGTTCGCGGCGCGGCTGAGCCAGCTACTGGGGCCGCTCGCCACACCGGTGCGCTCTGCCGCCGTGTGACACGCCTGTGCCCGCAGCCTGTTGCCGAGCAGGCCCAATTCTTTGGTATGATTGCCCTCAGAGAGGAGGTGATGCACATGGGTGACCAACCTGTGGGCATTACCTCCCGGGTGAGGTAACTCATCCGGGGGCGGTAATGTCCACCTGGTAAGTTGAAAGAGCCTGGCCGATTCGGCCAGGCTCTTTCATTTGTCGCTGCTTTCGGCCTACCCCCTCTCCTTCTGGAGAGGGGGCGGGGTGAGGGTGACCAGACTTGTGGCGGACTTCGGTTCCGGCCCCTAGTTTGCGTCCCCGGTAGCGACACCCACCACGTTGAAGCCTGCATCCACGTAGTGAATCTCCCCCGTTACCCCAGCGGCCAGGTCCGAGCACAGATAAACGGCAGAGTTCCCGACGTCCTCGATCGTGATGTTGCGACGCAAGGGCGCCACTTCTTTGAACTCGGCGTGCATCTGGCTGAAGCCGGCGATGGCACGGGCGGCCAGAGTGCGGACCGGGCCCGCGGAGATGGCGTTCACCCGAATGTGCTTCTCATCCGCCCCCAGGTCCGCGGCCAGATAGCGAACACTCGCCTCCAAGGCAGCTTTGGCGATGCCCATTACGTTGTAGTTGGGCACCACGCGCTCGGATCCCAGATACGTCAACGTGAGCAGGGAGCCATTGGGGTGCATGACCGGCAACGCGGCCCGCGCTAGTGCGGTGAACGAGTAGACGCTGACGTCCAGCGCGAGATGAAAACCGTCGCGCGAGGTCAAATAGTAGGGCCCGCTGAGCTCCTCACGCTGTGCAAAGGCCACTGAGTGTATGAGGATGTCGATCCCGCTGAACGCCCGTTGCGCCTTCTCCATCAGCTCTTTGATCTCAGCATCCTTTGCCACGTCGCACGGCTCAACAAAATGGGAGCCCAGCGACTCTGCCAACGGGGCCACTCGTTTCTGTAGGGCGTCGCCGGCGTAGCTGAAGCCGAGTTGGGCGCCTTCCCGGGCGAAAGCCTGGGCGATGCCCCACGCCATGCTGTGGTCACTGGCAACGCCCAGGATGAGGGCCGTCTTGCCTGAGAGCAGTCCCACTGTGCCTCCGACTCACTGGATGATCAAGGGCATTATCGGCGCTTAGACTGGTCCGCTGCCCTTTAGGGCCGTGTCACCGTGGACAAGTCAGGTTGGTGTAGTCTCATGCGTGCAAAAATTTTCGCGCAGGCTGTTGAGGCGATTAGCCTCCAACGCTCGAGAAGCTGGAGGCGTTCCCCAGCTTGGCAGCGGTGATGGGGCGATCCTGCTCGCCCACGAGGACAGCACGCAGAGTGCGTTTTTCGGCACTCAAATCGAGGTTCCGCCTCCACCGGTCTCAATGCTGAATGTTCTCGCGCGGAGTCAGACGCTCGATCTCAACTTTGAACCGGTCTTTTTCCCGTCGATTGAATTCAAAGCTGACAGCGACTTCCCAGGTTGGATCGTGCGGCCGGAGTCCTTCTTCTGGCGCGCCCTCGAGGCTGGCAAAGTTCAGCCGAATGCTGCCCGCCTGCCCGGCGCATGGGCCCTCTTTGACACGACCGACAAGCCGCGGCCGGGGGAGCTGATCTATGAGGACGACCCTCTAGCTGAGTTGATCAGCTCCCTGAGGGCTGCGGGCGCGGTTCGGCGATCCCAGGACGTCCCCGATGGCGCGCGGGTGTTGATCTCCATGCCGGAGCTTCAGAGAGAGGTCTTCCCCGCACTGGCGAACTTACTCAAGATTAAGGCCGGGGGCGCGAGCATCCGGGTGCCGCGTGCGATGGAGTACAGCTTCCTGGGTAATCTTCGCTACCCATTCCTGGGCGACGGACTCACTCGGGAATGGCTCCACGACCAGGTCGGGGAATTCGACCGCCTTGTCGCCGGCTTCCGGCTCAACGGAGTAGATTTGTACCTGGCCAGCACGCGTCATGTTTCGCTCGGCTTTCGTCCACTGATCATCGTGTACTAGGCGTCCCCTCGGGGACGGGGTCGGCGCTGTCTATAATTCGGGGCATTCTAGGCACGAGCCGAAGTGGCGAAAATAAGCGCTCATAGGCAGTCACCGCGCCGAGTGCTCCAGGAGACCGTCCGGGCGTCTGCTACCGTTTTGCTACCGCCTGATTTTGCGTCGCAGGTTATTGCAGCACGAAAGCACCCGCGAGTATCTTGTCGAGCGGCAGAGAGGGCAACTTCTCTTGGGAGGCAGCAATGCGTCTCACATTCAGGCACATCATGCTTCGCAGCCCTAGATCGGTCGTTGCCGCCATTGCCCTTGCGTCGCTTGCTTCCTTCGGCCCTCCACAAGTGGGCCGCGAGTCGAGTCCTTCCGTTGCAGCGCAGACTGCTCGTCCGAACATCATCTTCTACATGACCGATGATCAAGATGTAGAGACGCTGCGGTTCATGCCGCGCGTG
>DASXTD010000393.1:0-1896 GCA_036505655.1 Chloroflexota bacterium | reverse complement strand
TCGAAGTCTCCGAGAACGCTTTGGAGATACTCGATCTCGTCCGCTACCTCTCCCGGCGCGCCGACCAGAGCGGTATGGCCATCGATCAGCTTCTCGGCGGTCTGCGAGCGAATCGCGTCGACGGCTTGCTGGTAGCCGGCGTATGCGCCCGAAGCTCGGCCCTCCCACGACTCCATTGCCTCGCTGAACACCTCGATGTAACGATCGATGCGCGGGCGGAACGTCGCCATCGCCGCGTCTAGAGTCTCGTCCAGGCACACGTGCATGGACACCTGGATCTGTTCCGCTCCGGCTCCGTGCCCGCCGTCGGCCCAGGCTTCACGCCATTTGTTCACCAGCGCGCCGGTCCGCTCCAGGCTGCCCGCGAACGGCACGATCATCAGGTTGTAGCCGTTGCGCCCCGCCCAGATGAACGACTCCTCCGTGAGCGTGGCTGCAATCCAGATCGGCGGATGTGGCCGCTGGACCGGCCGGGGAGTGAGATGGATATCGTCCAAATGGTGGTAGAGGCCGTGGTGGGTCACTCGGTCCTCGGTCCATAGCCGTTGAATGAGCTCGACACTCTCGTCGAATAGCTCGCGGCTGTCGTCCATGTTGACGTGGAAGGCGTCGAACTCTTTGGGGATGAACGCGCGCCCGAAGCCCACGTCGAGGCGACCACCGCTCAGGTTGTCAAGCATGGCTAGCTCGGCGGCGAGTTTGATCGGGTTGTTGAAGGCAGGGATCACGGCCCCGGTGATGGGACGCAGCCGCTTCGTGCGGGCCGAGATGGCCGAAAGGAGGACGATGGGGCTCGGTGTGTGCCCGCCGTAGTCGTGGAAGTAGTGCTCGACGCACTTCGCCGAGGTGAAGCCGAGCTCGTCGGCTCGCTCACTCAGCCGCAGGACCTGGTCGTAGTACTGCGCGGTGGATAGATCGCTCAGGCGGAACGCGGGGAAGAAATTCAAGCCGTACCGCATCGCGCTCTTCCTGCTCCAGATGCGCGATTTTAGCAGCTGGCACTGGTGGCCACGCCCTCACCCATCCTTGGCCCTGCGGGCCGGCGTCCGGCCTCTCCCAAGGGGAGAGGCAACGGGGTTAGCCCCCTCTCCCTCTGGGAGAGGGTTGGGGTGAGGGCGTAACCCCTACTCCCAGCTAGGACGCGATGCGGGAACGGCTAGCATGCGGTCGATCGCCACCCGGGCCCGCGTGGCGATGTTCGTCTCGACCTGGACCTCGAAGCGAAGTTCGCGGAGCGCGTTGCGCAGTTTGAGTGGCGTGATCATCTTCATGTAGCCGCAGATCGCCTCTGGATCGGCGGCTTCAAAGCGCTTGTCTGGCGCCTCCTTCCGCAGGCGATGGAGAATGCCCGTCTCCGTGGCGACCAGGAAATGATCCTTCTCGGACTGACGCGCATGCTGCACCATCTTCTCGGTAGAGAGCACGTAGGAGCGTCGTTCATCGATCTCACCAACCGAGCGCGCCCACTGCACCTGGGCCGTACAGCCGCACTCTGGATGGATCAGCAGATCGGCATCGGGGTCGGCTGCACGGCGAGCCTCGATCTCGTCGGGCCGAATGCCCGCGTGGACGTGGCACTCACCCAGCCACAGGTGAAGCTGGCGGCCGGTGACTTCCTGCAAGTGGGCCCCCAGGAACCAGTCCGGGCAGAACAAGATGTCCTGATAGCTCGGAATCGACATCACGACGTCCACGGCGTTGCCAGAGGTGACGCAATAATCGCTCTCCGCCTTCACTTCGGCGGATGTATTGACATAGGAGACGACGGCCGCGCCCGGATACTCAGACTTCCACGCCCGTACCTGCTCGGCAGTGATCGAGTCGGCCAACGAACAACCGGCCGCGGTGTCTGGAATGAGGACGCTGCGACTGGGGTTTAGGATCTTGGCCGTTTCG
>DASXTD010000392.1:0-8490 GCA_036505655.1 Chloroflexota bacterium | reverse complement strand
CGAAAACGGGAGCTTTCCGACGCCAGACGGCAAGGCGCATTTCGCCGCCCTGACTCCTCCCGAGCTAGACGTACCCGAAGGCTGGTTCCTGCTCTCCAGTCGGCGGGGACGCCAGTTCAACAGCATGGTCCAGGGTGATCGCGATACCCTGATTGGAGCTCGCCGCAGCGATGTCTTGATGAGCCGCGAGGATGCCGCCCACCTCGGGATCAGCGATGGCCGCCCGCTCCTTCTGCGCTCCGACGTCGGCGAGCTCCGCGCCACCTGCAAGGTCGCGGACATTCGTCCGGGCAATGTCCAGGTCTACTGGCCGGAAGGCAACGTGCTTCTTCGTCGGGGTGCTGTCGACCCGGTTTGCGGCATCCCAGACTACAACACCACAGTCCAGATCATCCTCGACCTAGCTCCCGCTCCCTCTGGGACAGCGGTGGGGTGAGGGCGTGACCCAAATCGACCGACTCCGCCGATCGGTCGCTGTCGAGATCCAGAAGCTGCGCGCCGGCACACCCGAGACATTCACCGACCATGTGGCCACCGAGGAACCGCTCGAGATTCGTCTGGTCGCCTCGGACGGGACATTCACCCGGATTTCCGTCACCATGCGCACGCCCGGGGATGATTTCGAGCTCGCTGTCGGCTTCCTGTTCACCGAAGGCATTCTGACTGCGCGCGACTCCGTGAAGGCCATCGCCTTTGCTGAAGCGAGCGGCGACCAGGCGGGCAACATCGTCAACGTCTGCGTCGACGACTCAGTGGACCTGGATCCTGCCCGGTTTCAGCGCAACTTCTACACCACATCCAGCTGCGGCGTGTGTGGCAAGGGCTCGCTCGAGGCGCTCGTGATCCAGGGCTGCGCGCCACCTCGTGGATCGGGACCGCTGGTCAACGCCTCGACGATACTGCGGCTTCCCGCAGCCCTGCGTCAGGCCCAGAGCGTCTTCGAGGAGACCGGCGGCCTTCACGCGGCCGGCCTGTTCGACGATGAGGGAAATCTGCTCGGCCTCCGTGAGGACGTCGGCCGCCACAACGCGCTCGACAAGCTCATCGGCAAATGTTTTCTGGCGGGCGAGCTGCCGCTCTCTGACCGCGTGCTGCTCGTGAGCGGACGGACCAGCTTCGAACTGCTCCAGAAAGCCGCGATGTCAGGTATCCCGTTCGTCGCCGGCGTGGGCGCGCCTTCAAGTCTGGCCGTGGATACTGCCCGTGCCTTCGGCATCACCCTGGTCGGTTTCCTACGCCGGGACGGCTTCAACATCTATGCCGGCGCCGCCCGCGTCCAAATGGACCTGTAACAATCCATGCCTGGCCGACTGAGTGGCGCCATTCTGGTAGGTGGTCGTTCGCGCCGCATGGGTTCGGATAAGGCCCTCATGGAGCTGGATGGCGAGCCGCTCGTAGCGCATCTAGTCGCGACCCTGGCTACTTGTTGCGACGAGGTGCTCCTGGTCGGCGGCGATCCTGCTCGGTTCGCCCACCTGGGTCTGTCAGCTCGCTGGGTGCCGGACGGGGCGTCGGGTTCTGGCCCGCTGGGCGGCATCCTGGGTGCCTTGGAGGCCGCCCGCCACGATTCCTGCCTGGTCGTCGCCTGCGACATGCCTTTCGTGACCCCTGACCTCCTGGCGGCCCTCGCGGCTCAGCCGCACGGCTATCGGGTGTTGGCCTATTCCGCCGATGAACCGCTCCTCGCCATCTACACCCGCGCCTGCGTAGAACCGTTGCGCACGGCAATTGCTTCTGGGAACCTCGCCGCCCGCCAATTTCTCGATGGGGTCGACGCTAGCTTTGTTTCCACGGAAATACTCGATTCGGTCGATCCCGAGCACCGCGGGGCCGCCAACCTCAACACACCCGATGACCTGGCGGCCCTCCGCCCTCGCTAAAGGTTAACGTCCCGGAAAGCGCCCACGTGTCTGACGGCCCGACCTCGGACGAGCCGGGCGGGACTCTTTGGCGGGCAGCGATCCGGCGAACGCGAGCGCCCGATCGATCCACGCTTTGAGCTCGTCATCTTCCGCGTAACCCTCGGGAGATACGTAGACCATCCCCACCATTGGCCGTTTGGCGAAGTCCATCGGCCGGGTATGGGGACGGGCGAGCGACTCCTCATGCGCCTCCGCTCCGACTCTGACCATCAGGTCTTCGCCGACGATCCCTGCCAGCATGTTGCCGCGGATCGTAAAACAGAGCCCACCGAACATCTTGATCTCGCCGACATCGGGCTGGTCGACGAGCACTTCGCGCATCCGCTCCGCGAGCCCCTCATCGTATGCCACGCGTAACTCCTCCCAGATACCGAGCGCGGTGAGAACCCGCGGGCAATCACCATCGCTAGTATGGCGGAGGCAGGGCCTATTGCCGTAGGGGCAGGCGACTCCCGATGTCCTTCGGTGTTGATCGCCCCGAGGAGAGGCTACCCGTCACGAGCCGATGAGAGCAGCCTCAGGCGGCTGATTCCTCTTCGAACCAGTCGTCCTCTTGCTGAAGGGCCTGGCGAAGGGCGAGCAACGCACGATGTTGGGTGATACGAATGGCTCCCTCCGACTTCCCCAGGTCTCGGGCCAGGTCCGAGTAGGGAACGTTGTCCAGGAAGCGCCGCTTAATCACGGTTTGTTGGGCCGGCCGCAGCCTTGTGATTGCTGTGTGGACGTGCTCGCCGCTCAACTGGATTTCGGCCAGGTGCTCCACATCAACCTCAGACCGCACGTCAAACGCGGCCTCATCGATGCTGAACTCTGGATGGTGGCGGCGGCGGTAGAAAGACATGACCACGTTGTGCGCGATGGCAGTGAGCCAGGCGACAAATGGTGCACCTGTCGGCCGATATCTGCCCAGTGCGCGCCAGGCATGGAGAAACACTATCTGAGTCAGATCGGCAGCATCTTCGCCTCGATGGACGCGTGAGAGCACGTATCGAAAGATGCGGTCGTGGTAGAGCGCATATAGGCTGTTGAAGGCGGCCTCGTCGCCGTCAATTGCTTGTCCGATCAACTGGGGTTCAGTTGCTTCTGTCAATGACTCCATAAGCTCATTGTGTCGACGCTGCGTGAGGAGTCCATGAGCGAAACCCTCCGGAAAGAGTGAGCCTATTGCGTCCGTTCCTCATCTTCCGCTCATGTTGGATCGGGTGTGACGGGACGATACTCAGTCATGCCGCAGATTTTCAGCATCGGCCACTCTACCCGTCCGATCGAATCGTTTCTCTCACTACTACAAGCGCAAGGGGTGCGAGTAGTCGCCGATGTGCGTACGATCCCTCGCTCGCGCCGTAATCCGCAGTACAGCTCGGACGAGCTATGCCAGTCGCTGACGGCGACGGACATCCGCTACGTCCGGATCCCCGAGCTGGGAGGCCTGCGCCGGCGTCGACCTGATTCGCCGAATGGCGGCTGGCACAACCCGAGCTTCCAGGGCTACGCCGACCACATGGATTCCGAGGAGTTTGAGTGCGGCCTGACGTATCTCCTGGAGCTGGCCAAGGCGGAAGGGTTGGTTGCCATGATGTGCGCTGAGGCCGTCCCCTGGCGGTGCCACCGCAGTCTGATCGCCGATGCGCTGGACGCGCGGGGCGTCACGGTGCAGCACATCATCGGACCGGGCTCTCCGCGTCCCCACACCATGACGCGCTTCGCTCGCATAGATGGCCACCGCGTCATTTATCCACCTGAATAGCCCACTCGTAATACTTGTGACCCACTGTGCGTTAACCGGTTTAAGAGAAGTTGTGAGCAGGAGGTGCTGCGATGACTCGCTTAACCACATTGAACTTCTCGAACCCGCTCGGGCAGTCCTTCGGGATCATGCGTGTCCTGTTCGCGCTGATTCCGATCCTGGCGGGTTTCGACAAGTTCTTCAACTACCTGGTCGACTGGCCCAAGTATCTGGCTCCGTGGGCCCCCAACCTCTTCAACCAGGCCCTACACACCGTTACGCCTCAGACCGTCACCCCTCAGCAGTTCATGTACGGCGTCGGCATGGTGGAGATCGTAGTGGGCGTCCTGGTGGCCCTCTGGCCGGCGGTTTTCGCCTACGTGGTTATGGTGTGGTTGTGGGGCATCATCGCAAATCTGGTCTCACTGGGGCACTACGACATCGCGGTGCGTGACTTTGGCCTGTCCATAGGCTCGCTTGCGCTAGCCCGACTGGCCTGGGCGCACCATCTGGAGCTGCGCGGACGCGGCGTCGCCGGAGTGACCGCGTCCGAACGTATGGAGGCTCGCGGGCGGGCGGCGGCCTGAAACGGGTCCAGGCCCCCGAACCCGCTCTTTTCGCCTCGAGAAGGCGGACGGGCAAACCCCGCCCGCCTTCTTTCTATGGTGGGGGAGGTCCGTGATCGACGAGGCCAAGATCTTCTTCGAGAAGTTTGGCCGTGACTGGGGACCAAACCTCTGTGCGCTACTGGCCTACAACTTCCTGGGCGCGATGTTTCCGCTCTTACTCGGCATTCTGGCCATCGGCGCGCTCTTTCTTCCTTTGCCTGTCGTGCACCAGATTGGCACCAGCCTCAATGGGGCCATGCCGGCCGCGGTGAATGGCCAGAACGGGCTCGATCTCGACTTCAATATGGTCCTGGACAAGTTCAAGGAAGGATCGGGCCTGGCGGCCATCATCAGCTTTGGGACGCTGCTCTGGACCGGTTCCAGCCTGTTTGGCGTAATGGAGAACTGCTTCGGCATCATCTATCGGACCAAGGACCGCGATTTCATCCGTCAGAAGGTGATGTCGCTCGCCATGATTGCCATCTTCGCGGTGCTGGCCCCCCTCGCTTTCGCCGCTTCAAGTGTGAGCGGCTCCTACGAACAGCTCTCGAGGAGCTTTAGCAACGTGCGCGGGCTCGCGCTTCTCTTCGCTGCTGGCTCCTTTGTCGTTGGCGCCGCCTTCGCCTTCCTGCTGTTTCTCTCGATCTACGTGATCGTGCCCAATTTAAGGCTGGGCTGGAGCCATGCCTGGCGAGGCGCCCTGGTAGCCGGAATCTTGTTCGAAGTGGTTTCGCTCGCCTTCCCGATCTACACGACGCATTTCCCGGGCCAGAGCCAGTTCGGTGGTGTAGCCGGTCTTCTAGCGGTGCTCACCCTGTGGTTCTGGATCATCTCGTTCATTCTGGTCCTGGGGGCAGAAATCAACTCGTATTTTGCCCTCGGTCAGCGCGCCTCCAGAGATAACATCGCTGAGGTGCTGCACGCCAGGAAGATCCATGCCGAAGGGCGCCCCGGCGCGGATGCTTCTCCGCCGGAAGCGCAAGAGCGAATCATGGAAGACGTGCAGCCCGCCGACGAGAAGAAGCGAATGCAGGGGAGTCCGGTAGCCTAAGCGTTTACCACCTGGGCGATGAACGCCTTCATGACCTCGATGGCACGCGTGCTGTCCGGGCTGGGATTGCTGGCGAATCCGTGCGGCTGGCCGGGAAACCACTCCACCTGAACCGTCCCACCCGCTGCTCGGTAGGCCGGCGCGAACCGCTGCGGGAGGGTAAGCGGGATATTCATATCCTCGGTGCCCTGGATGATGAGGATGGGCGGCAATGCTTGTGCCTCCTCGCGCTCCAGGATCTCTTGCGGATTCCCCTCGTGAATGGCCGCCTCATTTTCGAAGTAGTTCATTGTCTGACGGATCTTGGCCTCGGCACCGCCGTAGCCTGCTCCGGCCTCCGGCGTGGTCTGCGCGAACAAAAAGCGTACCCAGGGGTCGATTACGCCCCAGCAAGAGATCACGAACCGAAACGAACCGTCCCCTTCGCTTTGACGACCATCACCTAGTCCTCCACTTAGGGCTGCCTCCCGAGACCGCTCCACTGATCGCTCCGCTCCACCAACGCCGCTCAGAGGCAGGGCGCTGTAGCGAGGGTCGCGGGGCCGCAAGGCGCACAACAGGGCCGTATGACCGCCGCTAGACCCGCCCCACACGCCGACCGTATCGGGATCGCCCCTCAATTCCGCCGCTCGGTGTTTGAGCCAGCGCGAGGCGTAGTGGACGTCCTGGACCTGGGCCGGGTATGGATGCTCGGGAGCAATCCGGAAGTCGATGGATGCCACCACCAACCCCGAGGAGGCCAGTGCTCGGCTGATCAGCTCATGCCCCAGCCGACTGCCCCCATTCCAGGCGCCGCCATGGACCATCAAGATCATGGGAAACGGTCCATCCCCATCTGGCTGGTAGAGGCGAGCGGGGTAGGCCGCCTCGCCGTGCCGCAGGTAGTCCTCGTCCCACTCTTTGATCGCGAACGAAGCCGACGGTTGATAGCTCACGCTTAGGCGACGCCCCCGGTCGGCTCCTCGTCGTTGTGTTCAGCCTGGTGGAGCACCTCGAAGAACGCATCCACTACTTTCGGATCGAACTGTGTGCCCCGCCCCTCGCGCACGGCCCTAATCGCTTTGGCTACCGATTGTCCCGACCGGTGCGGGCGCGACTCAGTTACCGCCGCGAACGCATCGGCCACGGAGACGATGCGCGCGATCAGCGGGATGTCGTCGCCTCCGACCTGATTGGGGTAGCCAGTGGCATCGAACCACTCGTGATGGTTGAGCACCACGGGGCGAGCCCTCTGGAGGGCGGGCAGGGGCGCCAGGATGATGTCTCCGAGCAGGGGGTGCCGCTTGACGAGGGCGAACTCGTCGGAAGTCAAACGGGCGGGCTTGAGCAAGACCTCCGAGGGTACACCGACTTTCCCAATGTCGTGCAGAAGGGATCCAGCGTGCACTGCCTCGATCACGTCGTGCCCCAGCCCCATTGTTTGGGCTATGAGCACCGCGTTCTTGGCCACGCGATCGTTGTGGCCGAACGTGCCCGGGTCGCGGGGGTCGAGTGCGTTGGCGAGTGCGCCCATAGCCTGGAGGTAGCTCTCTTCCTGTTCTCGTAGTAGCAGAGCGTTCTTCAGGGCAATGGCCGCTTGACTCGACTGAATGGCCACAATTTCGGTCTCAGCGTCGGAGAAACCCGTGTTATCCCCCCGCTTCTCGACCCGCACAATTCCCAACAGCGCGCCCGCGGCTTGGAGCGGGGCGTAAAGGACTGAGCCCGTCCCATTGCCCGCTCGACCTCCGTTTTCCCCGTTAAGGGTCAGAGCCTCATGGGTCTGAGCCACCCATTGGACGGCTTCAGCGGGGACGCTCGGGTGATCTCCGGTCGGAAACACAGCCTCCAAGTGAAAGGTGCCCTCCGGACTGGCGGGGTCGCCCAGCAGCAAGGCGACATGGTTGGCGTGGACGCTGCGCGCGAATTGCTCGACGACCGCGGCGGTGAGGCGATCCAGGCTCAGCTCCGCGTAGAAAGCTTTGCTGGACTCGAAAAGGGGCATCAGCGCCTTGAGGCGGTGGCTCTCTTTCAGTGCGCGGCGCTTGGTTAAGGCTTCTTCGACCGCGTTGCGGAGCTCGCTGGTTGAGAAGGGTTTGAGTAGAAAGCCATCGGCCCCGCTGTGCAGCGCTTCGATGGCCGACTGCATGGACCCGTAGCCCGTGATGATGACGGCTGCAATGTCCGGGTACAGGCTCTTGATCGTGCGCAAGACTTCGATTCCGCCCAAACCTGGCAAGACGAGATCGCACAGGAGCAGGTCAAATGGCTCCTGCAGGGCGAGACTGATCGCCTCATGCGGATCCGCGGTGGCACTCACGATGTAGCCGCTACGGTTAAGGGTGATCGCCCCGGCGTCGAGGATCGTGCGCTCGTCATCCACCAACAGAATCCGCTCGGCCCCGGCCCTAGTGGACAAGCGCGGCCTCCATTGCTTCCGAGACTGGCAGCCACACAGTAAATTGACTCCCCTGGCCCGGCTGGGTGGTCACGGTAATCCGCCCTCCGTGTTGAGTGACGATAGTACGGCAGACTGCCAGACCCAGGCCGGTGCCTTCCTCGGCCCGCTTGGTGGTGAAGAATGGGTCGAAGATGCGGTCGAGGTGCTCTGGGTCGATTCCCTGGCCCGTGTCTTCGATCACGACAAACATCTCACCGCCATCGACGCCGGCCTCCAAAGTGAGCTGCCCCCCCTGCGGCATCGCATGAATGGCATTGAGCATGAGATTGATGAAGACCTGGGTGAGGTGGGTGGCATCCCCAGTGATCTCCGCCATCCCGTCGGGTACTCGGGTGACGACCTCCACCCCGGCTACTCTGGCGCCGTGCTCAACCAACTGAACCGCGCGCCGAAGTAGCGGTTGCATGCGGACTTGCTCGATCGTGGGAGCCGTTGCCCGACTGTAGTCAAGCACATTCCGGATCACACGCCGCGCCCTTTCTACTTCTTCGACTATTCGCTGTGAAATCCGTTGCAGCTCGGCGGGACTGGCTCGCTCCTCCACCAGCAGGGAGTTGTAGAGCATGATCGAGGTGAGTGGATTGTTGAGCTCATGCGCGACTTTGGCCGCAAGCTCCCCGATGGCAGCCAAACGATCGGCGCGGATCAGAGATGAATGCAGAGCGCGAAGCTCCTGAAGCTGAGACTGCACCTGTTCATACAACCGCGCGTTCTGAACGGCAAGCGCCGCTCGTTCCAACAAG
>DASXTD010000391.1:0-2211 GCA_036505655.1 Chloroflexota bacterium | reverse complement strand
TGCCGGCCGCCCAGGCCCAGGACCCGGAGGTCCGGGCCACTTTTCCCAGCATGTACACATCGAGTGGTCCATTCGGCGAGACGACCCTGGCCAGCTACACACCGACGCAGATTCCGCGGGCCGACAACCGCTGGAACGGCTCGAATCGAGGAGGGTGGTCCAACCAGAACTTCGCGCGGCTGGCCGACCAGTTCAATACCAGCCTGGACCGCCCCGAGCGCGATCGACTGATCGTCGAGATGGCCAGGATCTTCTCCGCCGAGGAGCCGGTGATCTCGTTGCACTTCAACGCGATTCCGGTGGCGTTCAGCGCGGCGCTGCGTGGCCCTGGGCCGTACACTGCCGATGGCACGTTCGCCTGGAACGTGCAGCAATGGGAGTTGAGATAGTGGATCAGCTGCCACGGCCATGGCCTGGCAGCTGGGTTCGTAGGCGCGACGCATGCGTCGCCCGCGGGTCCGGCATGCCTGACCCTACCGAGGTTGCGGGTGACCGGGGGGACGGAGGAGACATGAAACGACGCCTGATTGCGCCGCTAGCTGGACTAGCGATGATGATCACCGCCTGCGGCCCAGGCTCGGCGACGAGCGGATCGGGCACCCAGCCCAACCAAGCGGCGCAAGCGAGCCGCGGCCTGGTAGCGGTGGTTCGGGTCGAGCCAGCCACAGTGGCTGGGCGCGCTCCCCGCACCACCGGCGTGGCCCTGTATCTCTCGAAACGGCTATTCAACGCTAGCCTGGGGTTGCTGGACGACAACGGTGTGGCGCAGCCCGACCTGGCGGAGTCGCTCCCCAAGCTCAACACCGACACCTGGCAGGTCTCGGCGGACGGCAAAATGCAGACCACCTATCGCCTCAAGCCCAATCTGGCCTGGCACGATGGCACGCCCCTCACCACCACCGACTTCCTGTTCTCCTGGCACGTCTATTCGACGCCCAGCATTACGCCGACCAGCGTCCCGTTCAATGTCATCGAGGATGTCAGCGCGGCCGATGACCGCACCCTGGTGGTCAAGTGGAAACAGCCGTATCCCGACGCCAGCGGCTTAACCGAACGGGACGGCGATTTCCCACCCCTTCCGCGTCACGTCCTGGAGGATGCGTTCAACGCGGGCAACCCAGACGCCTTCCTCAGCAATCCGTTCTGGACCACCGCCTACGTTGGGCTAGGACCGTATCGAATGGTCAAATGGGAGCCGGGCGCGTTCATCGACAGCGTCGCCTACGATGGCTACAGTCTGGGCAAGGCGAAGATCCCCCGCTTTACCATCTTGTTCGTGGGTGATGCGGATACCGCCATCGCCAAACTGGCGGCGGGCGAGGCCCAGCTGGCAGCGGATGACGCGCTGCGAACCGCGCAGGTGCCCTCGGTCATGCAGCAGTGGGGACCGGGAGGCGGGACCGCGATCCTCCATCCTAGCCAGTGGCGCTCCATCGCGTTCCAGTTTCGTCCCGAGTACGCCTCGCCGCCTGCGCTGATGGACCCGCGAGTGCGCAAGGCCCTCGCCTCGTCCATAGAGAAGCCTCCGATCAACGAAGCCATCTACGATGGGCAAGCGACGCTGGCGGATAGTATGGTGTCGCCTACCTCAGAAGCAGGCCGCGCAGCCGATGCCCAGGTGAGCAAGTACCCCTATGACGTTCGCAAAGCCGAGCAATTCATGGCGGCGGCGGGTTTCACGAAAGGCTCAGATGGCACGTACATCGGCCCGGGAGGCCGGGTCGCCTCGGAGCTCCGGACCAACGCGGCGACGGACAACGAGGCGGAGGTTACGATCCTGGCTGAGGCCTGGCGTCAGATCGGGTTTGACGTGCACGAGGCCGTGCTGCCCGCCTCGCAGGCCCAGGACGGGCAGGCCCGCTCGACGTTCCCGGGCATGTACTCATACAACACGGGCCTGGGGGCCCCGGCCGCTCGCAACCTCACGACCGACCGCATCCTGTCGGCCGAGAACCACTGGCAGGGCGGCAATTACAGCGGCTGGTCCAACTCAGAGTTCGATCGCCTGACCCGTGCCTACGGGGTAACGCTCGATCCTTCGGAACGCGCCCAGGTGCTCGCCTCAATGGCCAAGATTTACAGCGAGGAGCTTCCATCCATATCGCTGTTCTTCCGCACCCAGCCCTGGGTCTTTCCCTCCTCGGTAACCGGACCTCACATGGCGCCCCCGGAGGGGACCATCCCCTGGAACATCTATCAATGGGAGATCAA
>DASXTD010000390.1:0-4734 GCA_036505655.1 Chloroflexota bacterium | reverse complement strand
GCTGGTGGGCAATGTGAGGCGGTTTTTCCACCTGGAAACAACATTCGAATCGACCCCAGAACGGGAAGCCGCCGTGGCCGCTCGTCGATCCCATTCGCCGATGTTCAACCGGGCATCCGCTAAGCCTCTGGCGTCAGCGTGACCGGTAGGCACCTGAAGTAGGCGGGCGATCGCCCGCCATGGCTCGGCTCAGTCCCTGTAGGTCCACTCGTAGCCGGCGTTCGTGTAGCACTCATCCGGCATCAGAGATGTCAGGCCCCGTTCCGCGAGGCGCTTTTCGAAGGTTGCGCGGATAACGGGATCCTCTTCGGTGTACTCGATCTGGACCACATCCGAGCTCTCCGGATTAGGGCTGTGGAAAGCCAGGTAGCGGTTATCTGACTCGCTGATGTTGAAATGCTGATGGTACCAGTCGTTCGGAGGCACGAACACGCTGCCTTCATGCCAGGGGATGTAGGTCTTCTCCGCCCCTTCCGGCCACATGTACGAGAAGCCCTCGCCATCCGGGATGACGATCAGTATGCCCGGTCCGTGCCGATGGCCCTTCTTGTAGGTTCGTGAGGGGAAGACCGCCATGTGGTTCAGAATGCGGGACTTCGGGTACCGAATCCACACCACGCGCGCCCCTGCGCCACGCCCGGTCTGCGGCAGGAGGCTATCCCAGGCCTGCATGTTGGGGAAGAAGTTCCCGAGCCAGTAGGAGCTTCTGCCCCGCCCGGCGGTCGATTGCATCACCCGCGCTTCCGAGTAAAAGCCATCGCCGTCGCCATACAGCAGCTCGGGATCGCTATACCCACTCTTAAAGAAGAATTTTGGGTCAGCCATGCGCTCCATCACCGCTGGAAGCGAGTTGTAATGAAGCAGTCGCACCGGGCTGTCGCCCTGCGTATTGCTGAACGTATGGACGTATCCTGGGGGAATCAAGAAGAGGCTGTGCTTCTGCCACTCGAACGTGCGCGGTGGAAAACCGTCCGTTGAGATCGTGGTGAGGCCGCGGCCCTGCGCCACGTAGACGACCTCGTCCATCGCGAAGCGGACAGGCGCCGTGCTCTTACCCGGTGGGATCTCGCTGACTCGGACCTCGCTCTGGCCCTCCTGGCCGGCCATAACGAGGATGGCCGCGCTGCATTGCCGCTCTTCCCACCAGCCGACCTCACAGGTTCGAACGTCTTCCACGTAGTACCCACGATGGATCGGCAGCCCCAGGGTGGCGATCCACTGCTCGTAGGGTGATGCGCCTCGGGCGAACGGGCTCAAGTCTTCCGCGTTCCGGTTCCAGCTGCGTGATTCCATGCTTGAGCCTCCCACCCGCGTAGCACCGCTGGGCTGCGGCACAGTTATAGCCAACCCATTGGGCGGGAACCAGCAGCAGCTATACTCTGCCGCCGTACCCGAGCCGCCAGGAGGACCAATGGGACGCGCGCGCCACGCCTCAATTCGTTGGGCGCTGGGCGCCACCGTGCTCGCCCTGTCGCTATCCGGCTGCGGACCGAGCCCTGCCCCGGCTGACCAGGAAGCGGCTTTAGCGCCGTCGTCTCCCACCCAGGCGCGTCCGCTCGTGGTCTTCGTGCGGACGGAGCCTTCAAGTCCTGCCGCCCGGCCGCTGGTCCAGGCGGGTGCCTCACTTCGTTTCGTGATGCGCGTCTTCAACGCCCTGCCGGCGCTGCTGGATGCCCAGGGGATGCCTCATCCGGAGCTTCTGGCCAGCCTGCCCTTGCTCAACTCCGATGATTGGCAGATCTTTCCGGATGGCTCGATGCTCACGACATACGCTCTGCGGCCGAGCCTCACCTGGCAGGATGGCCATGGCCTCACTGCGGATGACTTCGTCTTCGCCTGGCGCGTCTACTCCACCCCGGTGCTCGGTCTGGCCGGGCAGCCGCCCTGGCCGGCCATCTCCGACGTGGCAGCTCCGGATCCGCGGCACATCGTCGTTCACTGGAAGCTGCCCTTTCCCGATGCCGACACGCTGGCCACCAAATCCAGCTCCGCCTTCCCCCCGCTCCCCAGGCACATCCTAGAGACGGTTTTCGACCAGATCAGCACCTCAGGCCGGGACGCCTTCGATAACCACCCCTACTGGGGCGCCCAGTATGTGGGCGCGGGACCGTATCGGGTCCAGCGGTGGGAAACCGGGACTTTCATTGACGCGGTGCGCTTCGATCAATACGCCCTGGGAGCGGCCAAGATTCCCCGAATCGAGCTGCGCTTCAGCGCCGACCAGAATGTCGTGATCGCCAGCTTGCTTGCGGGTGCTGCTCACGTCGCCACGGACAGCTCGATCTCTAAGGCACCCGAGGCGCTGACCCAGCAGTGGGGCCAATCCAGGGCCGGCGCTGTTTTCCAGGCGCCCAGCTCTTTACGTTACATGGGCTTTCAGCTCCGCGCCGAGGTAGCGAACCCCCGCGCGATTCTTGATGCCCGGGTGAGGAAAGCGGTCGCCCACGCCGTGGACAAGGCTGCAGTGAACGAGGCTATTTACGCAGGACTGGGCGTGTACGCCGACACACCGGTCTGGGAAGGCTCAGCCTGGGGAGAAGCGTTGGACAGCTCAATCCCCACCTATCCGCTCGACCCCCGAGCAACCGAGAGCCTGATGAACCAAGCCGGATTCACCAAAGGCTCGGATGGCTTCTACCGCGGACAGGACGGACGGCTTTCGCTGGAAGTGGCCACCACCGAGGGCGCGGACAACGTCCGGGAAATGCTGGTGTATGCTGACCGGCTCGCGGCCGCCGGACTCTCCGTCGAGCAGCGCGCCCTCCCTGCCGCTCAAGCCCAAAACGGCCAGGTCAGGTCAAGCTTCCCTTCGATGCAGATCACCGGGATTGGCATGGGCGAGCAGGCCCTGAACGGCCTGGCGAGCAGCCAGATCTCGACCGCTGACAATAAGTGGACGGGAGGCAACGTCAACGGCTGGTCTTCGGCGGCGTTCGATGCCCTCCTGGACGGGTTCAATACGACGTTGAACCGGTCTGAGCGGGTGCTGCTCGTGCGTCACATGCTTCGCGTGTTCGCGGATGAGCTACCCATGGTCGCGCTCTTCTTCAATGCGCAGCCCTTTGCATACGTCAAAGAGCTGAGAGGCCCGGCCCCAACCGCACCGGAATCGAATCTGGCCTGGAACATTCATGAATGGGAATTTGAGTAGGACGCTGCCCCAGGGAGGAACCATGCGCGTGCCCTACACCGTTATCTCCGCGGATAGCCACCTGGAGATCGCGGCCAATCGTT
This sequence comes from Chloroflexota bacterium, assembly GCA_036505655.1. Taxonomy (GTDB): domain Bacteria; phylum Chloroflexota; class UBA6077; order UBA6077; family SHYK01; genus DASXTD01. Next base: position 1,500 of record DASXTD010000390.1, on the reverse strand, counting down.
GGCGCGAACGCGTCCCTATCCGGCACCGGGACAGCGCGCCCAAAACGATCCGCTTGGCGGACGGCAGCGACGCCTGGCAGAGAGACGACGGCACCATCCACTTGATCAACGGCGCCTCCAATCTCTGCGCCGGTAAGCCCTTCGAAGAGCGCCGCCGGGAAGGCGCTCGCTACGATCTTTCCCCGGGAGCCGGCTCGCCAGAGCAGCGGCTTCGCGAGCAGGATGAGGACGGAATCGACGCCGAGGTTATCTTCCCCTCTGTTAACGGCCAGGGGGTCATCCACGGAATCCGCGACGATGAAGCTTATCTCGCGGTTATCCGGGCCTACAACGAGTGGGTTGCTGAGGAGTACTGCGGCACAGCCCAGGATCGCCTCATTGTCCTCGGCGTCATCCCTCAGCGGGGCGGCGTGCGCCAGGCGATCGAGGAGATGGAGCACTGTGCGAGTCTGGGATTTAAGGGAGTCTGGCTCGGCAAATATCCCAACGGCGGCATGCGTCCCAAGCCGGAAGACGACGAATTCTGGGCCGAGTCACTGAGGATTCGGATGCCGGTGACGGCTCACCAGGCTTTTGTGGAGTTCGGGCCCCGGGAGACGAGTTCGCTAGCCCCCGCGTCAGCCACCCGCGGAGCGGTGATCACCGGGCGCGAGCCCGACCTGGCAGCATCGCTCTGCATCGGCGACGGGCATGGCAGTCTCATCATTCCTTCGCGCATGGTCATCGACGGCGTATTCGAGCGCTTCCCGGACCTGCAGCTCTATGTGGGCGAGGCGCAGATCGGGTGGATTCCCAACATGCTGGAACAGATGGACATGACCTGGGCTCGGGATCGGCACTACCTCGAGCGTGAGCAGGGACTGACGCCCCTCCCCATGCCCCCCAGCCAGTACATGGCGCGGCAGGTGCTATGGGGCTTCCTCGATAACCCATTTGGGGTGCGCATGCGCCACGAGATCGGCGTGCAGCACTTGATGTGGGGGAGCGATTTCCCACACGCCCCCACCGACTGGCCCAACTCCCTGGATACCATCGCACGGAACCTGGTGGATGTCCCCCAAGATGAACAGGAGCTTCTGCTGGTCGGCAATGCGGTGCGATTTTTCCACCTGGAAACAACATTCGAATCGACGCCGGAACGGGAGGCTGCCGTGGCCGCTCGTCGATCCCGATCGCCGATGTTCAACGGGTCATCCGCTCAACCTCTGGCGCCGGCGTGACCACCTTCGCTACCGGGACTGCCATCGTGAATGATCCAGACAAATGGAATCCGATTAAATAGGAAGTAGTTGTTGTTGTCAGCCACTACAACGTCGGAGGGCCCGGGAACCTGCGGCAAAATTTTGCGGGGTTCCAAAGCTGCCTTGCCCATCGCCGAGCATGATCCTAGATACGGTACGGCGGAACTGATCAACGACGAGTTCGGCGACCGTCAAGCAATCGAACTTCGGGACTGGACAGCGCTTCATCGGCGACTTGCTGGATGATTTCGTGAAGGTG